>JALSOK010000133.1 GCA_026986535.1 Caldifarciminota bacterium | reverse complement strand
TCGGTCTTCCTGATCCACTCCTTGAAAGTGCTTGAAAAGAGAAGATTATAGCCATCAACAATATAGGTCATAGTGCCTGCAGGAAAGTTTAAAGCAAAAGCGGCCCGGAGGGCCGCAGAAAGGATGCTCTTATTCGGGAGTTATTGCAAGGAACCTCTTTATCCTGGTGCCATCCGGCTGAGTATGGCGCACCACCACGAGGACTGGTTTTTTGGGACTCTTATATCTCTTAACAGCCTTTTCGAAGTCCTTCAGGTTGTGAATCTCTATGCTCCCTATCCTCACCAGTTCATCTCCTGGCTGTATTCCAGCCTTCCGGGATGGTCCTTCGGATTTAACCACAATAACCTTTCCGTCCCTGTATTCCACCTGCATCCCCATCCACTCGGTGGAGCTGGATTCCATCTCCTCCTGAGGGGGTGTCTCCTCCCCTCCCATGGCGAGCTCCTCGGGCATGCGGGAGAGCTTCACCGTGAGGGTACGGTACTTTCCATCCCTGAAGACCTTTATCTTCACCTTCTTGCCGGGAGGAAGAGATGCCACATAGAGGCGCAGGTCGTTGATGTCCTTTATGGTCTTTCCATCCACCTCCACTATCACATCCCCCTCCCTGATACCGGCCTTTTCCGCGGCATAGCCCTTCTGAACCTGAACCACGAGGGCTCCCTTCGGCTCTTTGAGGCCGAGAGCCTCAGCCAGCTCGGGCGTAATGGGCTGTATGATGACCCCCAAATAACCCCTCTCTATCTTTCCGTGCTCTATGAGTTGCTGGGCCACATTCTTCGCAAGATTGATGGGAACTGCAAATCCAATTCCTGCAAAGGAGCCGCTGGTGCTTGCAATTGCCGTATTGACACCGATCACCTCCCCCTTTATATTGAGCAGAGGCCCACCGGAATTTCCGGGATTTATGGCCGCATCCGTCTGGAGGAAATCCTGATAATCCGGACCTTCGGGAAGGGCCACATTCCTCCTGTGAACGGAGCTGATTACCCCCACGGTGACCGTGGAAGAAAGACCGAAGGGGCTTCCTATGGCGATGGCCCACTGGCCAATCTTGACCTTATCGGAATCGCCGAGCTTAAGAACTGTAAGGGGCTTCTTATCATACTTAAACTTCAGAACCGCTATGTCCGTTCTGGGGTCCCTTCCAACCACCTGCACCTTTTCGATCTTAGTTCCATCGTGGAGGGTTATGGTTATCTCCTTTGCGCCCCTGACCACATGATTATTCGTCATCACATAGTAAGTGTTCCCGTCCTTTTTGAAAATGAATCCCGAGCCCATACTGACACCCTCGGGGATCTCCGGAAGGGGAAGCTCCGGGCCGAAGAACTTCCTGAAGAAATCGAACTCCTCGGGGATGGGTGATTGTATGTTCTTCTTCACGACTGCCCTGATGTTAACCACACCGGGAAGGGCCTTTTCAGCAACGGTGGTGAATGCATTCTCCAGACTCTGAACCCCTTTCGCCGATATAGAGGCTGTCGCATCCTCCGCAGCAGCATGGGACATCATGCCGGCATTGGAACTTATCACCAGACCGGCAGCAACCCCTATGAAGATCAGAGTAGCTCCCCATAGCAGTCTGCTACGCATCCTGAACCTCCTTTTTGAGTTTTTCGATGGCATCGTGAACCAGAACCCCGACCCCCATAATTTTACAGCAACTTATGTTAATTTGAAACTGAAGGTAGGGGTAAAGGAGGAAAATCCGGTCACTGCCAAGAATTACCGCATAGGAAATCGCCTGATAAATGTCGGAATTGTCCATGGAAAACCTGTACTTGGCATCTGCGGGAATATTGCCGATGACGAAATCCGGCCTTATAACAAAGCCATCCGTGGAGAAGGACCTCTGGTATTCCACATCGAATTCCCGGGAAAGGGTCTTCAAAGCATAGAACTCGAACAGGCGGGCTGTATTTACGAAGAAAGAAAAGGAGGGGCTGGAACCGTGCCCCGTATGAATGCCTCCGCCCTCCAGTATAGTCCTGGCCAGAAGGACGAGGCTCCTGTAGGGTTCGTTCCGGGGAATATCTGTGAGATCAGGGTCATGCCCCTCCTCCACAGCACCCATAAGGGCCTCTATTTCCCGAAGAAGATAGAATCCCCTCTCCGGGATTACCGATGCCGCTATGCGGGCCGCTCTTAGCAGAAGGGAGGCCCGGGGGACGGGACCCATCTCCCATACCTTCTGCCGGATTCTGTGGGGAAAGATCCTCTCCACCTTCCCCCTCACATATAGACCTTCCCGTATGCGGGGCCTGTAGGCGCGGGGAGGACCATGGGTCAGGAGGGCCCGTCTGAGTTGCATTAAATAGAACAGGGCCATCTCCTCGAAGAGATGCACTCCATCGAAACCCTCATCCTGCATATCCGTTGCCATACCCAGAGAAAATAAAATCCGCATGAAATCCGAAGCTTCGAGGCGGGGGCGGATGATCACCCTCCACTCCCCCACCCGGACAAACCCCGCCACAGTCCGGGGAATCAATTTGCCATCCGATATCCTGAACCCTCCCGTTGACATAAGGACCCGGAGGACTTCTCCGGGTATATCCGACAGTTCCACCCCCTCCAGCTCCACCAGTTCGATGGTCCTCAAAGCCCCAGCTCCTGCCTGACCTCCTTCATCCCCTCGAGGGCGATGGCGTAGAAATCCTCCAGGCCCAATCCGAGGAGTTCCTCGCACATCTTCATCTGCTCCCGGCTGGCCCCCCGGGCGAAGCTCTTTTCCTTAAACCTCCTCAGAAGGAAGGGCACATCCACAGCATCCAGGCTCTTCTCCGGCCTTATCAGTGCGGCGGCGACGATGAACCCGCTCGTGGGGTCAGACACATAGAGGGCCCTGTCCATGAGGGTCTCCAGCGGTGCCTTATTGTTGTGGGCCAGTATGGCATGCAGTATTTCCTCATCATTAAACCCATAATCCCGCAGAATCTGAACGCCCATTTCCGGATGGTTTTCCGGGTTCTCATTGGTATATTCGTAATCGATGTCGTGGAGCAGACCCGCCAGCTCCCACCTGTGCTCATCCTCACCGAAGTGGCGGGCGAGGGCCCTCATTATACCCCCCACAGCCACCATGTGCTTTATGAGATTCTGCTTCTTCACATGCTTCTTCAGGAGTTCGAACGCTTCCTCTCTCGTCATAGGAGAAAGTTTATACCAGCAGTGGATTTCGGGACACTTATGATATTTCCCCGCAAACCCGACGGACTTAAAAAGCATTATAATTTCCGGGCGAGGGGTTGATACGGATATGTTCAAACTCAAAGCACCATACGAACCGGCGGGGGATCAGCCGAAAGCCATCGAGGAAATCGTAAGGAGGATAGAGAGGGGCGACAGGCATGTCGTCCTGATGGGGGCAACGGGAACGGGCAAGACCTTCACGATAGCCAATGTCATAGCCCGCCTCAACCGCCCCACCCTCATCCTCTCGCACAACAAAACACTGGCGGCACAGCTCTACGGAGAACTGAAACAGCTCTTTCCCGAGAATGCTGTCGAATACTTCATAAGCTACTACGACTACTATCAGCCCGAAGCCTACATCCCCGAAACGGACACATACATAGAAAAGGAAGCGGACATAAACGACGACATTGAGCGCCTCCGCCTCAGGACCATAGCCAGCCTCATGTCGAGACGAGATGTAATCGTGGTTGCGAGCGTATCCGCCATATACGCCCTCGGAGATCCCCAGGATGTCCGGGACATGTTCCTCTTCTTCGAAGTGGGGAAGGAATACGACAGGCGGGAGCTCATGATGAAACTGGTATCCCTCCAGTACACCCGGAACGACTTCGAACTGGCAAGGGCCACCTTCAGCGTCAGGGGGGAGGTAATCGATATACAGCCGGCATACGAGGAAAACCTCTTCGTAAGGCTCGAATTCTGGGGGGATGAGCTGGAGAGGATAACCGTGCGGGAGAAGCTTACCGGACGGATTCTACAGGATGTGGAGAGCTATGCCCTCTACCCGGCCACCCACTTCCTGACCCCCAGAGAGAGGCTGGAGTTGGCCATAAAGAGGATAGAAGAGGAGCTGGAGGAGAGACTGCGGGAGCTGAAGTCTCAGGGGAAACTCCTGGAAGCTCAGAGACTGAAGCAGAGGGTCAGGTTCGATATAGAGCTTCTGAGGGAAACTGGCACCTGTCCGGGAGTCGAAAATTATTCCCGGCACCTGTCCCTCAGACCCCCCGGAAGCAGACCCTGGACCCTGCTGGACTACTTCCCCGATGACTTCCTGACTGTGATAGACGAGAGCCATGTAACCATACCACAGCTCAGGGCCATGTACAGGGGGGACAGGTCCAGAAAAGAAACACTGGTAGAATACGGATTCCGGCTCCCATCTGCTCTGGATAACCGGCCCCTGAGATTCGAGGAATTCGAGGAACTGGTGGGTCAGGTGATCTATATGAGCGCCACTCCCGGCCCCTACGAACTGGAAAAGGTGGAGGGGGATGTGGTGGAGCAGATAGTCAGGCCCACCGGAATAGTGGACCCGGAGGTGGAGGTGAGGCCCACGCAGAACCAGATAGATGACATACTCAACGAAATCCAGAAGAGAGTCCGGAAGGAGGAGAGGGTTCTCATAACCACAACCACCAAGAAGACCGCAGAGGAACTGGCAGACTTCCTGACGCAGGCGGGAATAAAGGCCCGATACCTGCATTCCGAACTGGATGCGATAGAGAGGATAGAAGTGCTCAGGCAGTTGCGGCTGGGAGAAATAGATGTGGTGGTGGGGGTCAATCTCCTCAGGGAGGGGCTGGATCTCCCGGAAGTTTCCCTGGTAATCATAACGGATGCAGACAAGAGGGGATTCCTCAGGAGCTATACGGCTCTGATTCAGACTATAGGAAGGGCGGCGAGGAACGCGGCCGGGAAGGTTCTGCTCTATGCGGATGAGATAACAGATGCGATGAGAAAAGCCATAGAGGAAACCGAAAGGCGTCGCAGAATACAGATGGAATACAACAGAAAGCATGGAATAAGGCCCAGAACAGTGAAAAAGAGCATCGACCAGATAAAGGAGACCACATCCGTCGCAGACGAACGCATATTTACAAGAAAGGAAGACGAGTTGAAGCAGGAGGTGCTCGAGGAGTTCAGACAGCTCAGGAAAAAGTACTCGAGAATCGAACTCATGGTCCAGCTGGAATACAGGATGAAGAAGGCCGCCGACGAATGGGACTTCGAGAGGGCGGCCCTCTACAGGGATCTGCTCATGTCCCTCAGGAACAGAACCACACCCGCGGGCAAGTAATTACTTCAGAATCAGCTCAGATATGAGGCGATCAAAGGCCCTTATGTCCACCTTCTTCAGTATCTTCAGCTTCAGATGGGCCCCTCCCCTGAGCCAGAACTCCATTTCCGCATCGAAATCGAACAGACCGGCGGCATTCTCCGAAGAATACATGTCAATCGAGCGGTATGGTATGGAGTATATTTCCACTTTCTTTCCCCTGAGCCCTTCCTTATCCGCCAGTATTATGCGCCTGGTGGTGATAAGGGCCACATCCCTTATAGTCCGGTAGGCGGCAAGGACTTCCTCCCCTTCTATGAGGACGCTCCTGACCTCTTCGGGGATTCTGTCCTTATCCAGTTCCTCCATAATGGTCCACTCGAAGCTCTTCACGGTAATTCCTCCTGAATAACGAGTTATTCAGTTGATCCCTCTACGCCTCCTCCGAGGCCCTCTTCAGCTCCCTGAGCAGCTGGGCAGGGCTCTTTATCTCTTCGGGAAGGCTCTCGTAGAGCTCCTCGAACCTGCGGTCTCCAATCTTAATTCCCCTGAGCTTCTCGTAGAGGTCCTCCCTGGAGACAGGGAAATCCGTCCCCTTTATTCGGCGCAGAACCTCTATGGGCCAAGCAATCCCGTAGATATCCGACAGCTGTGCGATAAAGTGGGAGAAGATGGTGAGGTTATCCCTTCCCTCCTTTATCTCCCTGTAGGCATACTTCGCCAGCCCTCCGGCTGTATGGGCCTTTGGAGCCTGCTCCGGATTCTCTATCTCCCCCTTTATTTTCTTCATAACGAGCTCCACATCGGCCCTCAGCATGTTCCTGACCGTATTGCGGGTCAGTCCCAGGAACTCCGCAATTTCATCCTCCGTCCTGAAATACTCCTCGTGGAGGACCACCGCATACGAGGCGGACATAAGGCTGGGAAGCCATGTAAGATTCCTGTACTCTATCAGACGCCTGGGACCGCCCAGGAGCTCCAGGGCCTTGAGAAACACCCTGACAGCAAGGGCATCCAGGTCCTCGTACTTAATGTCCTCTGCTCCGATTATTACCATGCCTCACCTCCTTTTTAATCTTTACGACTCTCCCCTGTGGTTGGGGATGTATTCCACGCTGGGCCTCAGCATACTGGTGGGCTGTGGATATAGCTCCATCAACTCGTAAACCTCCTCCGGAACATCAGAGCTCACATGCAACCCCAATTCCTTAGCTTCCTTGTAAGTGATGGGATAATCGTGGGTCCACCGGCCCGATGTCAAAAGATGGGCTATCTCCCTGGCCTTCTCCTCCGGATACCTGTCCTTAATAAGTTCGTAAACCAGGGTCTGGACCTGCTCTATGGCTTTCCTGGAAACATCGGCCAGAATCAGAATGTTGTCCGAGGCCTCCTTCCCCTTCTCCTCGGCCACTCTGACGATGGAGGGGCCGGGAAGTACCCCCATATTGGGAACCTGAATCTGCGGATCCACGGGTCCCAGGACCGCATGGGGATCCATTATGATTTCATCTGCGGCCAGAGCAATTAGAGTACCGCCGCTCATCGCGTAGTGGGGAACTATGACTGTGGTTTTTGCGGGATGGTCCCTCAGGGCGAGGGCGATCTGGGCGGCGGCGAGCACCAGACCCCCCGGAGTGTGTATGATGAGATCTATGGGGGTGTCATCAGGGGTGGTCCTTATGGCCCGCAGAATGGCCTCGGAATCTTCAATATTGATGAACTTGACGATGGGGATACCGAAGAGGCCTATCTGCTCCTGACGATGAACCAGCAGTATCACCCTGCTGTTCCTCTTCTTTTGAAGCTTCTTAATAAGGCCCATTCTGGCATTGACCAGCATCTGATACCTCATCTGGGGCCAGAGAAACGCCCAGATTATGAACAGCCAGAAGAACAGAGTACCGTAATCCATCAGCTCTTCCTCCTTTTTACCACCTCCGAGAGGGGAGGGCCTATGTGGACCAGACCCATCTCATCTATTTCCATTATCCTGGTCCGGGTATCGTGCCCGCACATCCTGCAACCGTCTATCCTGAACAGCCGTATCATCTCCCCTATGGGCTTCCCAAATATCCTCTCATCGTACATGGTGAGGATGGTCTTCTTTGCAAGAACGATGGAGCAGTCCACTATGTGGCTGACTGCATAACCTCCGGCGGCCTCCGCGGATAGCTCCTCATGGCCGGAGCGCTTCTGGGACACGAATATGGCAGTTTGATACCACTTCTTCATGAAATTGAACAGCTGTCTGACTATGGTGCGGGCCAGCATTTCTTTGGCTTCGTACAGGCCCGTAATGGAGTCTATAACCACATTCTTCACCTTATAGGTCTTTATCACATGGGCAAGGGTATTGAGGAGGGTGGGTATCTCTTCCCGGAGGACATGATAACTTGCGGCATCTATGATGATCACATTGTCCTCTATCTTCTCGAAGGGGACATTCATGGCCGATGCCCTGCCCCTCAGACCCACGGAAAGGAATGCCGCCGGCGTCTCCACCGTTATAAAGGCCGTCCTGTTCCCGATAGAAGCCTGCTTTACAGCGAACTGCTCGGCCATAAGGGACTTCCCCGTATCGGAGACCCCCGTCAGATTTACCACAGAATACCTGGGGATACCCCCGAGGGGGATCTTGACGGGCCTGCCCTCTTCTATCTTAGATGTGAAAAACAGCT
>JALSOK010000132.1 GCA_026986535.1 Caldifarciminota bacterium | reverse complement strand
CCGCATCCCTTTGAATTATATGGCACAGTTCATGTATAAGGGTAAAACTCTGCGCCGCAGGAAAATCACCCGAACTGACGATGATCAACGGCACCCTGCCATGGATAACCGACCCTCGCACATTCTTAGCATCTATCGGCAACCGAAGTACGGGTATTCCAAGCGATTCTATTTTATCTCTCAAAATCCGGAATACCTCAAAATAATCACTCCAGAGCCCGGGAGAAAAATCCAGTATGTTCCTCAGATTTTCAGCCAGTCTGCTCCCGGATAAATCCCCGACGGCATCAGATTCCACAGGTAAATTGATCTCCCACCTTTCTCCCAGAATTTCTTCCAGTATCTGCTGAACGATCTCCGCATTCCTCAGCCACATCCTGTCCTTGTAGGAAAGCTCACCCACTCCGGTCCTGTTGTCCTTCCGCCTCTTCCTGGAAGGTATAACTTTCGGGGCGCTCAGATAAAATGCCAGTACCGCAATTCCTATTTTCCTGGACAGCTTCTCAACCTGGTCGACACTCAATGTTCCACCTTCGATTAACAACTTATGAAAAAACTCCTTCCTCTCCTCTTTCGTCTTCCCAAAATCCTTATATCCCACAACCTCCACCAGCTCCTCCACCGTTCCCTCGAAGTACTCATCGAGAATCCTGCGGAATACCTCCGGATAAATCCTTATCCTTCCCCCTTTCGCCATAGTGTTATTCAATTTTAATGGAGAGTATAAAATTGACGCCGTCCGATGGTTATCCTCATAGGCACAAAGGGACAGCTCATAAAGACAGCCGGCATAATGAGGGAATTTCAGCGGCGGGGAATGGATTACCTCTATGTACAGACCGACCAGCACCCATCCCTGAACCGCATACTGGAGGAAAAGCTCCAGATTAAGCACCCCGACATAAACCTCTCCGGCAGGAAGAAGGACCTGGAATCCCCTCTGGAGATGCTGGGATTCCTCGTGAAGATTACCATAAATGCTCTTCGCCACAGGAAAACCATCAAAAAGGAGAGGATTCTCATCACACAGGGAGACACCATCTCCACCCTTTTCGCCGCCCTCATAGGGAAACTCTTCGGGATGAAAGTGGCACATGTGGAGGCCGGGCTCAGGTCTTTCGACATATTCCATCCCTTTCCCGAGGAGCTGGTAAGAAGAATCACCACATGGCTGGCCGACTACCTGTTCCCCCCATCCGAATGGGCCGAGGGGAATTTAAAGCACTACAGGGGAAAGAAGCTCATCGTCAACACGAAGCAGAATACGGTTTACGATGTTCTCTTCGAATTCGTTCCACCCAGGGAGGGGGACATGGATTCGGACTATGCGGTGGCCGCCATTCACCGGCAGGAGACCATTTACAACAGAAACCTCTTCGAGAAGGCCGTGAATGTGATAGAAAGGGCATCCCGGCTGAAGAAAATCAAATACATAGTCCACAAAACCAGCGAAAGGCAACTGAAGAAATTCGGCTTTTACGGGAGGCTGAAGGAAAACCCCAATATAGAGATGATGGGATACCTGGACTACATTTCCTTCATGCAGCTGGTAAGGGGAGCCGCCTTCGTAATCACCGATGGAGGTGGACTGCAGGAGGAAACATACTATCTGAATGTCCCCTGCCTTATAATGCGGTACAGGACGGAAAGGATGGTGGGGCTGGGGGAAACAGCCCTCCTGTCCCGGTTCGACGAACAGAAGATAGAAGACTTCCTGAGGAATTACAGGCAGTTTAAAAGGAAGAAGCCATTCCCCCGCCACTACCCCAGCAGGATCATAGTGGACACCCTTCTCAAGGAGATGGAAAAGCTGGAGGGAAAGAGATGAAGGTGGTTGTCCTGGGAAGCGGAGGCCAGCTGGCATTCGACATATTCAGGCTGAAGCCGGAAGGGGTAGAACTGACAGGCCTGACCAGGAAGGAGCTGGATGTGAGGGACAAGGAGGCCCTTATAAGGACCATAAGGGAACTGAAACCGGATGTGGTAATAAACACTGCCGCCATCGTCAGGGTTGACGATGCGGAGATATACGAAAGCAGAGCGCTGGAGACCAACGCCATCCCCCAGAAGACCCTCGGGGAGCTTTCTGCCAGCATGGGCTTCTCTGTGGTCTATATAAGCACGGACTATGTGTTCGATGGGACCAAAAGGGAGCCCTACACGGAAGAGGATAGGCCCAACCCCATAAACATGTACGGCTTTTCCAAGCACCTTGGGGAAAGTCTGCTGATGAACTACACGGACAGGTATTACATCGTGCGCACATCCGCCCTTTTCGGATTCAAGGGGTCCAGGAGCAAGGGGAATGTGGTCTATAATCTCATAAGGAAGTTCAGGGAAGGGAAGATCATCAACTTAATAGACGATGTGTACTTTTCCCCCGCATACACTCACGATGTGGCTCAGCAGATATGGAAATTCATCATGCAGAAGTGGGACCACGGGATATACCATGTGGTGAACGATGGATTCACCTCCCCCTACGGACTGGGGCTGGAAATCTTCGCCATACTGGGAGTACATCCCAGGATATCCCGCGTCTCTCTCAGGGACATGCGATTCAGGGCAAAGCGCCCCCGCTATTCGGCAATGCAGAGCATAAAGAAGGTGAAGCTCAGGCCCTGGCAGGAGGCCGTAAGGGAATTCCTGAAGGAAATCGACATACAGAAGTCTCTGTAAAATTTTCGCATCATGGACATGCGGGAAATGGAGGAGAAGTGGCAGAAATTCTGGGAAGAAAAAGGTCTGTTTAAAGCCCCCGATATTCCCTCGAAAAAGTATTATGTCTTAGAAATGTTCCCCTACCCCTCGGGAAGGGACCTTCACATGGGACATCTTAAGAATTACACCATAGGGGATGCCGTTGCCCGCCTGAAAAAGATGGAGGGGTACGAGATCCTGCATCCGATGGGATGGGATGCCTTTGGACTTCCCGCCGAAAATGCCGCCATAAAACACGGCATTAATCCGAAGGAATGGACCTACGCCAATATAGAGGGCTATCGCGAAACGCTGAAGATGGCAGGCATGAGCTACGACTGGGACAGGGAAATCGCCACATGCGACCCCGAATACTACAGGTGGACCCAGTGGATATTCCTCAAACTCTACGAAATGGGGCTGGCCTACAGGGGGGAGGAATATGTCAACTACTGCCCCACATGTAAGACGGTCCTCGCCAACGAGCAGGTGATAGATGGAAAGTGTGAGCGATGCAAGACACCTGTAATAAGAAAGAAACTGAGCCAGTGGTTTTTTAAAATAACCGATTACGCGGAAAGACTGCTGAATGACCTGAAAAAACTGAAGGGCAAATGGCCCGAAAATGTCATAAAACAGCAGGAAAACTGGATAGGCAGGAGCGAGGGGACCCGCATAAGGTTCAGGATAGAAGGAAGCGATGATTATCTGGAGGTCTTCACCACCAGAGCCGACACCCTCTTCGGAGTCACATTCATCACCATAGCCCCGGAGCATCCGATTCTCAAAAAGCTCATAGAAGATGCCCCCAACAGAAAGGAAATAGAGGAATACATAGAAAAGGCCACCCATAAGACGGATCTGGAGCGTCAGGCCCAGAAGAAGAAGACAGGGGTATTTATCCACAAATATGCCATCCATCCCTTCACGGGCGAAAGGATTCCCATCTATGTGGGGGATTATGTGCTGTACAACTACGGAACAGGGGTCGTGATGGGAGTGCCGGCCCACGACCAGAGGGACTGGGAATTCGCAAAGGTGTACGACCTTCCCATAAAACCGGTCATCAAACCAGCAGACGAAAGCCAGGACATAAACAGGCTCGTGGAGGAAGGGGCTTACGAAGAATACGGCATCATGTTCAATTCCGGCCAGTTCGATGGACTCTCATCTGAAGAAGGAATTAAGGCCATGCAGGAGAAACTGAAAGAAATGGGCATGGGGGGTCCAGATGTCAATTACCGTCTGAAGGACTGGCTCATATCCCGCCAGAGGTACTGGGGTGCCCCCATTCCCGTTGTGTACTGCGATAAATGCGGCGTGGTTCCGGTGCCGGAGGATCAGCTCCCCGTCAGGCTTCCCGAAAATGTGAAGAACTGGAAACCCGAAGGCAGATCCCCGCTGGCCGACATTCCCGAATTCGTCAACACCACATGTCCCAGATGCGGCGGTCCAGCCCGCAGGGAAACGGACACCATGGACACATTCGTGGACTCCTCCTGGTACTATCTGCGGTTCATAGATCCCCACAACGACCATGAAATAGTAAGCACCAGTAAAGAGAGGGCATGGATGCCCGTGGACCAGTACATAGGGGGAGCCGAGCATGCCACGAAGCATCTCATTTACGCCCGATTCATATACAAGGCCCTGCACGATGCGGGGGTCGTGGCGTACGATGAGCCCTTCGACAGACTATTTACTCAGGGGCTGGTTCTGAAGGGATACTGGTGGTGCGCTGAATGTCAGCAGTCCTTCTTCCCCAGGGAGGAATACGACCCCGAGCTCTACGAGAGCATAAAGGAAAAGTTCGTGGAGATATACGACATCAGGGAGGAAAACGGGAGGAAGGTGGGAAGAATAAAACTGGATGGGAAGGAATACGAGGTGGAGTGGCAGGTGGAGATGATGTCCAAATCCAAGGGCAACATAGTTCCCATCCGGCCCTTCATAAAGAAATTCGGCTCCGATGTGGCCCGCATAGCCATCCTGTTCGCAGGTCCGCCCGAGAAGAACTTCGAATGGACCGAGGCCATAGTCAAAGGGGCAGACAGGTTCATAAAGAGGACGCTCGAACTCTACAGGGAAATACCGGAGACGGCAGAGGAACACGGGCACCACTCCGAAAGGGAGAAGGAGCTTCTCAGGACCCTTCACAGGACCATTAAGGGCATAAGGGAGGACCTGGACGACTTCCAGTTCAATACAGTGGTTGCCAAGCTTATGGAACTGCAAAACGCCCTTTACTCGTTCGAAGACAGAGAAAGCCCCGTTTACAGGGAAGCCCTAGAGAAATTTGCCCTCCTTCTGGCCCCATTCGCCCCCCACACAGCAGAAGAAATATGGCACAGGCTGGGCCACGAGGACAGCGTGTTCGAGAATCCATATCCGGTCCACGATGAGAAATACCTGAAGGTGGAGGAGGTTGAAATTCCCGTTCAGGTGAATGGAAAGGTGAGGGCCAGAATCAGAGTGCCCGCAGAGGCCTCAGAAGAGGAGGTCTGGGAAATCGCCCGCAGTAATCCGGTCCTCAAGAAGTGGATAGAAGGGAAGCAGATCATAAAGCGCATATACAGACCCGCAAGGATGCTGAGCATAGTGGTAAAATAGGGGGAGATTCCCCCTACTGCCCCTTCACCTCCCCTGTCATATCGTAGGACTTCTTTCGGGAAAGTCTGGAGTACTGCTGGAAATTATAAGTCAGGGTGATGGAGGCAGAGGGCGAGAACCATCTGGACGAGTAATAAAGAGCATTATTCTCTATCCGGCTCGTCAAAATAATTGCCGGAGACAGAGTAATGCTCGCATTCAGCATAAACTTCTTTCCTATGCGCGTCCTGTATCCCGCCCCCAGGAAGAAGGGGGGACGAAGCTCGAAATCATTGTAAAACATGGTAAAGGGCTTTACATAGTCCATGAAAACATAGAAACCGCCCCTGCGAATGGACAGCTGAGCCGTCGGATTGAAAACCCTGAAGGTCTCCCCTCCGTCCCTGTAAATCCCCAATCTGATAGTAGGGGAAAATCGGATGAATTTGTAATTTATCGAGAGGGTCGCCGTGTAGTATTCAACCCGGTCGAATATGCGATTGACCAGCAGGAATGTATCCCCCTTCATTACCGGAAAGTCCGTGGTCCATTCGTTGTTGTTCCTCTCGTAAGAAATAGAAAGATATAACAAGGGACCGCTGAGATTGAACTCGAAGGAGTTCATAAAGTAGGGAGCGGTCGGGGCATCCCTGTAAACCCTGAAACGGGGTGTGATATACATATTGTAGGTGGTGGAGAGCCAGATGGGAGGGAGCTTGACCCTCCTGGTATAGGACAGGGTAGCAGAAAATCCCCTCCACAGGGTTCTGCTGAAGGAGGCGGATGGATAAAGATCCAGAAATGTGAAAGTACTATCCGTACGGATGCGGAGATACTCCATCCTCAATCCCGCCTCATAATCGATGTCCAAGGGCATGGTGCCACTGCGGGTGATATAGGCGGCATGGTAGGAGCGCCCATAGGAAGCATCCCGGTAAAAGTCCCCGCTTGTGAATATATTGTTCACCTGCCTGACATCACCTAAATATCCGAAAGAATAACTCCCCCGCCTGAAATCAGCATTTATGCGCAATATGGTGGAAGTGTCCGTAGAGCCGGAGTAAAGGTCCCCCACAGAGGAATATGCATCGGAAGAGCTGAGGGAGTAAAATAAGCCCGCTCTGTTTTCTCTCCACCTCACACCCACATATCCCGAGATATAGCCACCCGCATAGCGGGACACACCCCCTCCATCCCCGTAATCCATATGCATACCACCCCACCACCGGGACGGAACCACCTCCCCCTCCAGGAACAGACTATCCGAAAGTCTGTATTCCAAGCTCAAACGGGCAGTGGCCCAGGGATAACTCTGGTAGGATGCACCGGTGTAAACGAGGGGAGGAGAACCCTGAATATCCAGCACGAGGGAATCGGACCGGTAGTTGGTCCAGTTGCTCAGGGAGAAGGCCACGGATATAACGCCCCTTCCCGCCTCGAAACCAGAGAGTATATCCACCGAATACCTGTCCCACAGCCCACCGGCCAGGCTGGATGAGAATTCCCTTCCCTTTGCCCTCTTCAGTACGATATTGACGATTATTGGGGCGCTGGCCTCGTACTTTGCAGATGGGCTGGTGATGATTTCTATTCTGCTGACCCTGGAAGCGGGCATCTGTTTGAGGATCTGCTTTCCCAGGGGATGGGGCCTTCCGTTCACATAAACCGCGAAGTCGCTCCTTCCCTTAATCTGCACATTGTCCCCCACGACGGAAACCCCGGGCACTTCCCTGAGAACATCCTCCACCTTTCCGCCGCTGCTGGCAGGACTGGGCATTACAACCCGCTTATTCCCCTCCATGCGAACCACGGGTCTGGGAGCCGTCACCACTTCTTCTCCGATGTTGATGGCCCTTTCCTTCAGCACTATGCGCAGTTCCTCGCGGCTCCCATCGAGACTCACCCTGACTGTCTCCGGGAGGAAAGACAGATGTTCTAAAATCAGTACATAATCCCCTCCGGGCAGGCTGGAGAATTCGAATGTACCATCCGCATCTGTATATGCACCGCCGATCAGACTGTCCCCCCTGAACAGGCTCACAGCACAGTACTCCACTGGACTGCCCTTCGAATCGAGGACAACTCCTGAAATTTCTCCGTACACCAGAACGAATGCAAGCATATTACACCTCCTTTTCACTTATAAATTACGGGAAATCAGAGGGAAAAGTTTCGGAGCCCCGATTCCATCCGCGGCTTATGATAGCAAAAAGAACCGCTTATCGGGGATTTCTCTATACCAAAACCCCGCCCGGCGGCGGGGATCATAAAGTCACTTCAGAACGGTCTTACCTGTGATGTCCAGGTATCTGTTCACTTCGCTGTCGTAGTAGAGGGTCCTGACGACAGCGCTTCCTTCCACCAGGTCATCGTTGATGCGAACCTTTAGGGACTCTTCGCCCAGCCTGAACTCGTCCCCCTCCGAAAGGCCCAGCCTTCGGGCATCGTAGGAAGTCATCTCCACAGTCCTGAGGTAATCCTTCACATAGGGATAGAAGATTTCGGAGCGGAAAGAATAATAGCCGGACTTGAAGATATGGGGAGCCGAATAGAGATGGAGACCTTCATAATCCCCCGTAGAAGGCTCCAGATATCCTGCCTTCTGGGGAACAACGGTATAGCGGGCCTGATCATGCACATAATAGCGGGAAACCTTCCTTATGGAAGGAATCCAGTCGGCATAGGGCCTTATGGAGGGCTTGAGGCTGAAGGAAACTTCC
>JALSOK010000131.1 GCA_026986535.1 Caldifarciminota bacterium | reverse complement strand
AATCACCCGCCATG
The DNA here is from genome assembly GCA_026986535.1 of Caldifarciminota bacterium. Lineage (GTDB taxonomy): Bacteria > Hydrothermota > Hydrothermia > LBFQ01 > DSFT01 > S143-66. The sequence goes on along the minus strand of JALSOK010000131.1, from coordinate 8,001 downwards.
CCCTGGAATCGCTGGGGGTTGACCCCCTGGGCCTCGATGATATAGACAAGAGAATCCTCAGGACCATAATAGAGAAATTCGGTGGGGGTCCCGTGGGCCTGAAGACCCTTGCCCTCGCAGTGAGCGAAGATGCGGGCACCATCGAGGAGGTCTATGAACCCTACCTAGTAAGAATGGGCCTCATAGAGAGAACCCCCCGGGGAAGGGTTGCCACCCATCTTGCATACCAGCATCTGGGATACAGAACTCCCCCGAGGCTTCTGTAAGCAGGACTTACCCTGAGCTTCCCATACGGGCCTTTAACATTGTCCCGCCATGGATAGAAAATTCCTCCTTTCACCACCAATTTATTACGAAAAGGCCTATGATTTTTCGGATGACAACAACTTCTATGTCCGATATCGGGACCGACAGATAGACAGATTGAAAGCCTGGAATCAATGGTCCCACATCGTCAGCAGGTACATGGACAGGGGGGTACTGCTCCATATAGTGGAAGCCTCAGAAGGTCTGGCAGAGCTCACTTTCGTGGGAGATTCCATATTCCTCTTCGGAAAAAAAGCGGTCATAAGCAGATTCCGGCATCCGGAAAGGCAGAAAGAAGCTGTCTATATGAAGGAATGGGCCCTGAGAAAAGGATTCGAAATAATGGAGATTCCCGAAGGATATGTCTTCGAAGGAAATGCAGAAGCCTTCTACTCCCACCAGATGGATGTCATAATAATGGGCTATGGGGGAAACAGGACATCCATCGAAGTGGCTGAAATGCTGCAGGACTTTCTGGGTGTGAAGGTGATCCCGGTGGAGAAGTACGATTTTCACCTCGATGTGGTCCTTTTCCTGCTCAAAAAATACATAATCTATGCGAAGGGCAAGGTTTCCGAAGAATCCATAAAGAGGCTGGAAAGCGAAGGATTCAAAACCGTACCGGTTCCGCCCCATCTGATAGAGGACCTGGGACTCAACAGCACCTATATAGGGAGCACGGTCTTCATCAACGATTCGAAGAATGTCCCCGAACTGAGGAAGATTTATCTATCGCTGGGATTCGATGTCGAAGTGGTGGATACTTCTGAATTCCACCTGGTGGGTGGAGGTGTGAAGTGCCTGACCCTGGAGCACTACAGATTCGAGGAACTGCCCGATTTATGATGTGAAGAGGAATTCGAGATAGAGCCCGATTGCCCGCAGGGTATCCTTCCACTTGTTTATATGACTCTTCTCCGCCCCGTATATGACGGGAACCTCCACATGCTTCAGCCTGAAACCGTACCTCAGGGCCTTTACCAGTACTTCCGTCTCGAAGTCGAAGCGGTCCCTTTCGAACCTCAGGGATTTAATTACCTCGATTCTAAATGCCCTGTACCCGTTCTGGGGATCCTCTATCAGATGGCCGGCAAGCAGAGAGATGATGGTGGATGTTATACGATTCACCAGGTACCTGTCAAGGGGCATATTTGCTGGCGTCATGTATTTCCTCCGGCTTCCCAGAACTATGTCCGCATCCCGCAGGAACTCCATAAAACGGGGAATGAGCTCCGGATCATGCTGTCCATCTGAATCCATCGTTATTACGGCATCATAGCCCCCTTCAACAGCATAGGCAAAGCCCGTTTTGATGGCCGCCCCCTTTCCCCTGTTCTTATCATGCCTTATTACCTTAAAACCATACTCCTCTATCCTCTCCCCCGTCCCATCGGTGGAGCCATCATCCACAAATACAAACTCGTAGGGATAATCCCTCAGGCGCCTGAGGAAATCCTCTATGTGGGGCATCTCGTTATACGCCGGAATTACAACAACGAATTTCATAACCCCCAAAATATTAAACCGATAATCCAGTCTTTCGGTGCGGACCTTAAAATGTCAATCCGATGCTGTTCCTCTTCATAGGACACCTGCCGGCAGGAATCACAGTGCAGGAAAGCATTTTTTACACACAAAGCGCGGACGCATTGAGGAGCCTCGACATTTACGCTCCCGAAGACTGCGAATCCTGTCCTGTTATAGCATTCGTACACGGAGGAGCATGGAAGACCGGTGATAAGAGCAACCACAGGGCAAAGGGAACATTCTTTGCGGAAAAAGGCTTCGTATTCATAAGCATAAACTACAGGACTTTCCCCCATGTTCGGTTTCCTCAGTTCATAGAAGATGTGGCGGATGCCCTCAGATGGATACATGAGAACATAGGCGAATACGGGGGAGATGGGAACAGAATCGTCCTCATGGGCCATTCAGCAGGGGCCCACATAGCGGCAATGGTGGCATACGAAAAAGCATTTATTTCCAGGAGAGGAATCTCTCCAAAGGTTCTGAAAGGCGTTATTCTGCTGGATGGGGCGTACGATTTGATAGAACTGCGGGACAGTTTTCCGACGCTGTTCGGCAGGGTCATCCGACCCGTATTCGGGGAGGATGAAGGGCAGTTGAGAGAAGCGTCTCCCTTATACCACATAAGAAGTGGATACAATCTGCCAACCCTTATCATCCATACCCCAAGACCTGCCTCCGAATCTCAGGCAAGGAGATTATCAAAGAAGTTAATAGATAGCGGAATTCGTGCCAAGGTGTACTGTGCATGCAATATGACCCACGCCCTGATGAACAGAACCTTCGGACTGCCGGACAATCCCCTGAACGATGTGATTCTCGACTTTCTAAAAGAACTGCCCGGCTATATTCTGAAACGTTCCCCCAGATAAACCTTCCTCGCGACCGGGTCGTTGATCAACTGCTCGGATGTTCCCTCCAGGAGTATCTCCCCCTCGTAGATTATGTATGCCCTGTCCGTGATTTCGAGGGTCTCCCTCACATTGTGGTCCGTTATGAGAACCCCGATACCCATATCCCTGAGCTGGCGGACTATATCCTGAATCTCCTCCCTCGTCTTGGGATCTATTCCGGTAAAGGGCTCATCCAGAAGGAGGAATCTGGGCTCCAGGGAGAGGGCACGGGCAATCTCCGCCCTCCTGCGCTCCCCTCCCGAAAGCTGATCCCCCCTGTTGTTCCTCCTCTCGTATATGCCCAGCAGTTTCAGAACCTCCTCCGTCTTCTTTATGATCTCCCCCTTCTTCAACCCCTTCATCTCCAGAACCGAATATACATTGTCCCAGACTGTCATACGGCGAAATATCGAGGATTCCTGCGGCAGATACCCGATGCCCAGACGGGCCCTCCTGTACATGGGGAGTCGGGTTATCTCCATGTCGTTCAGGAAAACCTTACCCCCGTTTGGTTTTATGGCACCCATGATCATATAGAATGTGGTGGTCTTCCCTGCCCCATTGGGGCCCAGCAGACCCACAACCTCCCCCCTCTTCACCTGTATATCCACCCCTTTCACCACCCACCGGCGCCCATACCTCTTCCTGAGGCCCTTTGCATACAGTTTATCGACTTTATCTTCCATTGCTTATCTTCTCAAAGAGGGCCCTCTGCACAACTTCCGGCACCATGCCAGAGACATCTCCTCCCAGAAGAGCCACCTCTTTTACCAGGCTGGAAGCCAGAAAAGAATATTCTTCAGAGGGCATGAGGAAAATAGTCTCCAGCTCGGGGCAGAGCTTCCTGTTCATCCACGCTATTTTGAACTCATAATCGAAATCCGAAACTGCCCTTATGCCGCGGATTACTACCTTAACTCCCTCTCTCTTTGCGAATTCCACCATAAGTCCATCGAACCCCTTGACCACCACATTGTTAAGATGCTTCAGGGATTCCCTGGCAAGGTATATGCGCTCCTCGAAAGAAAAGAGGGCAGTCTTATGACGGGGACGGGCAACCGCCACAATAACCTCATCGAAGATGCGGCTTGCCCTCTCCACCACATCTACATGACCCATGGTTATGGGGTCGAAGGTTCCGGGATAGATAGCCTTAACGGACATCCTTCCCTCTCCCACCCGATTTATTTTCTTTGCGCTCCCGAACCTTCTTCAGGTCCTTTTCCCCCTTCTTCTCCCTTTCATGCTTTTCCATCCGCCCGGGAGCTTTTTTCCCGAGTCTCCTGCGCCTGCGGGCCTCTATACGCTTCACCTTTCCCCTGACATACTTCTTCAAATCCTTCTCCGAGAGGAATTTCCCCTCCCTGAGATAAATTATTACGCGATTATCCTTCTTCTCCACTTTTAAAACGGCGGGGTGTTTTTCCAGACCCTCCACCTTTCCCTCCACATAGAGTGTGATCCTGTCGGTCCGGAGGGTATCGCCGCTGGAGAATACGAAGAAACCGCCGGTATAGACATATCTGGCTGGTGCCTGTGCAAAGAGCAGGTACATCAACCAGAGCATGGGATAATTTTAAAGGTACGCAAACTCGTGAAAGTTCGAGAAGAATGCCGTTTCCAGAGTGAAAATCACCGCCCCGCCGATGCTCTGGAAGGTGGGCGAGGGGACTTGAACCCCCGACCTGCGGAGCCACAGTCCGCCGCTCTGACCAGCTGAGCTACGCCCACCGGAAGAGAATTAGAATGGGGCGTGAGGGACTCGAACCCCCGACCCGCGGATTAAGAATCCGCTGCTCTACCAGCTGAGCTAACGCCCCGCCTCCAGCGCCCCCGGAGGGACTCGAACCCCCAACCCTCGGATTAGAAATCCGATGCTCTATCCAGTTGAGCTACGGGGGCACAAATGTCAGCGTGAAAATTATAAAGAATGGGGGGTGTCCATTTCAACCTCCGAACGCCCATTCCCTCACAGAAAAACAGGACACAGGGTCCAAAATTGTGCCGGGAAGCGGAAACGGATGCTTTCATTCCACATTCCCCATGGACGATTTCCCTTCCGGTTGAAATAATGCTGTTTTCGATTAAAATGGTAAATGTGTAAGAGGGATTGAGTCTTATCTGAGGTTTATTTCGGATATGGTTATGAAAATCAGTGATTTCCATGCACATTTCTCCAAGGTATTCTATTTCAACCTTATGCAGTCCTCGATTCAATAATCAGTCTCAGTTTTACATTCCGAACACCTTGAAGAAGAAGGATATATAACTTTATGCTTTTCCAGAGGCCCTGCGGTAGAGATAGAACAGGATATAAAAGGCCGTTCCCACCACAACTATGGAAGCACCACTGGGCAGGTCCAGCCAGTAGGAGAATTGAATTCCCACAATACTCATCAGAACAGAAAAGAGAATCGTGAGGATAAAACTCCTTCTCACCCCTCTGGCAACCAGAAAGGATATGCTCGCCGGCAGAACCAGAAAAGCTGAGAGCAGAACTATTCCCAGCATCTTTATGGAGACCACGATGCCCAGCGAAAGGACCACCATGAAGCTATAGTTGATAAATGTGGTATTGACGCCGTATGCACGGGCCAGTTCCCGGCTGAAGGAACTGAATACCAGATCTCTGAAGAAGAGCAGAACATAGAGGACCACGAGGGTCCCCACAACGAGAAACAGGAGAAAATCCCCCCTGCCCACCAGAAAGATGTTTCCAAACAGATAGCTCCAGACGAGGGACAGATTCTGTTGCGACAGGTATATCAGGATTATTCCCAGAGACATAAAGAAGGGAAAGAGTATTCCGATGGCGGTGTTTTCGGATAGATTCTTCGGGGAAGACGCTATGAGAACTCCTACCAGAGGGGTAAACAGCAGGAGAAACCACACGGGATTCACACCCAGCACCATGGCTATCGCCACACCTCCAAAAGCCGCATGAGATATACCCACCCCTGCGAATTCCACATTTCTCGAAACGACGAAGTAGGAAAGTATTCCGGAAACGATAGAAACCAATGTCCCGTATATGAGAACCTCAGTGATCATGGATTATCACCCCCACATCGTGCCCATAGACTTTCCTGATGAGGTCTATATTCAGCTCTTTGCCGGGAGCCCCATGGTAAAACATCTTCACATTGAGGCAAAGAACCCTGTCCGCATAACTGCTTACCACCCCAAGGTCATGGCTCACCATAATGGCTGAAATTTTTTCCTTCTCCTTGAGCTGTTTCAAAATATCGTAAAATCTCCTCTGGGATTGAATATCCAGGTTGGATGTGGGCTCATCCAGGAGCAAAATCCTGCTCCCGTAAACGAGGGCTTTAGCTATCAATGTCCTCTGCTTTAAACCCCCCGAGAGATTCACGAAGAGATCATCGAGGTGAGACTCTATGTTCAGTTTCCGGGCGGCTTCCAGGACCTCCTCCCTGGAATATCCCCTGAAACCCATAACGATTACATCGCGGGCAGTTGCAGGAAGCTTTCCCATATCCACGAGGGCCTGGGGGATGTATCCGGGCCTGTATCCGGGAGCGATATACACCTCTCCCGTATATGGAGTCATTCCGAGAATTGCCTTGAGGAGCGTGGATTTTCCAGCCCCATTGGGGCCCAGAACAGCGAGGATTTCCCCCTCGTACAGATCGAAGGAAATGTCCTCCAGGATTTTCTTTCCATCCAGAACCACCGACAGATTCCTCACCCGCAGGATCAACTTCTTTCCTTCCATTTCATATATCTCCCCCTGAGGCGCTCAGCCTTTATTATACTGTAAAGCTCCCCCACCGCTTTGTCCAGGTCATCATTTATTAACCAGTAATCATATTCCCACCTGTACTCCAGATCCCTCATTATAAGCCTCTTTCTCTTTTCGAACTGCTCGGGAGTTTCCGCCCCCCTCTGCTCCAGCCTCTCCAGAAGCTCATCCACGGAGGGCGGGAGAACGAATACAGAAATCACCCTTCCCCTGAAGTTGCGCTCTATCTGCCTCTTGCCCTGCACATCTATATCCATTATGACATCCTTTCCCCTGTTGAAGTTCTCTATTACGGGGTCGAGCGGCGTTCCATAATAGTTATCGTAAACCCTCGCCCACTCGAGCAATTTCCCCTTTTCTATCCACTCTTCGAACTGCTCCACGGAGAGGAAGTAGTAATCCTTTCCATGAACCTCCCCTTCCCTGCGGGGCCGGGTGGTGGCGGATACAGAGTAGAACAGATTTCCGTCCAGCTGCATTACCCTCTTGCAGAGGGTGGTCTTCCCCACACCGGAAGGGCCGGATACTATTATCACAAAAGGCTGATGCATGGGTTGAAAAATTTTACAGGTTTATTCAGTGGCCTTTATACTTTCAGTAAAGGAGGTGAAACCATGAAATGCAATGTTGGGGGCATAGATAGAATGGTGAGGATAGTGCTGGGTATAATCTTTATTATTCTCGGATTCTCCACCACAGGAACCCTTTCCATCATCTTCGACATCATAGGGGTAATTCTGCTTCTGACTGCCATAATAGGATTCTGCATCCTGTATCTTCCCTTCGGAATCAACACCTGCAGGAAAGGATAACCTTCGGGGGGTCACCACCCCCCTCCACCACCACCTCCGCCTCCTCCTCCGGAATATCCGCCCCTTCCAAAACCGGATGTGGTTCCGGGCGGATTGCTGGAAGCAGATATGCTGTGGGAAACGCTCCGGGAAAAATCCCTGACAGGCACCGGCATGTAGGCACCCCTTCCCCTGTAAAAGCTCTGGAAAGAGGAGCCCGCATACCAGGAGGGTTCATACCGGACCTCTTCCAGCTCATCCGCAAATGCCCCCGCCCAGTTATCATCCACATCGAGGGCAAGGGCATGGGGCAGGAACCTCTCGAATATGGTGGGCATGGAGTCCTCCGGATAGAGCTTCCTCAAACGCTCCTTTTCGGCTTTTTTCAGAAACATTCGGAAACCCTCTATTTCATCCAGAATCCTCCTTCCCTCCTGTGTGGGGGCCTTCATCCATCTGAAGAAAGCGATTCCCAGTGCAAATAAAATTCCCCCGAGGAGAAAAATGGTTATCCATTCGAACATCCCTCCCCGGGACATGTACAGTGCAAGTAGCACCAGGAAGAAGGTCATCACCCATCCGGACAGGGTATATCCGTAGTTGAATCTCAGATAGGGGGCCATTAGAATGGAGAGCCTGCTTTTGAGAATCGATGAGAGGCGGGCCCCCTCCTTCTCCAGCTCAAGAGACCGGGGCATGGAGGAAAGTAGAACATCCTCAT
>JALSOK010000130.1 GCA_026986535.1 Caldifarciminota bacterium | reverse complement strand
ATTACATCTGTGCTCCTGTTCATCCTGGTCCAGAGTCCCGGCGAAATGGCCTCCCTGATAGAAAGGGGCATGGTGGATTCCGTGCTCAGCATTCTGAAAGATTCCCCCTCCCCCGCCGACTTCACCCTGGCATACAGTCTGCTTCTGAGGAGCCCATATACTGATTACATTCCCCGCCTGATAGGACTGGGAAGGAAAAGATTCGGAAAGCGCTTTATGAACCGGGAGGCATTTGAGTTCTACATGGACAGGGGAGACCTCGAAAATGCCCTTCGGGAACTGAATCTCATGTACGGGCTCCAGCCAGTCAGGGAAAAGCTCCTTATGCTCGAAGAGAAATTCGGGGACAGGGTGTTCAGGTCCCTGGAGAGATTGGAGAACCCATCCCCCACTCTGAGGAGGGTGGCGGCATCCCTCCTGATAGAGAGAAAGGAGTACAGCAGGGCCCTTTCCCTCGCCCGCACCTTCGAGGACACCATGCAGATTGCCAGAAAACTGATGGACAGGAAGGAATACGAAAGGGTGATGGACCTTCTAAAGGACACATACGGCCGCAGGAAGGAGAGCACCAGGATGTACGGATTAGCCCTGTACTACAGCGGGAGATACGAAGAAGCGGGGCCCATACTGGAGAATGTGGACCCGCAGGCCGCCGCCAGAGCCTATCTGAGAGCGGGAAACATCGAAAAGGCAGAAGCCCTGTCCGGCGATACTGCCACGCTGATCAAAACCGCATTCGCCCGGCGCCGGTTCGGAAAGGTCCTTCGCCTGTGCGAAAGGGTATTCGTGGAGGAATGCGTTGCGGCCTCGCTGTTCATCCACCCGGACAGTTCTGCGGAAATCATCGCCCGATTATCCAGCAGAGCCCGGCGGGTTTCCCCGGCAACGGGCATACTCGTTCAGATAGCAACCACATATCCCCCTGAGACCGCCATAAAGTTCATGGAGAATGTATTCATGGGAGCGAATCACAGTATGGATGAGGACCTGTATCACCTATCTCTGGCCCTGAGGAGCGAATTGAACGGCAGGGAAGGGGAAGCGCTGGAGCACTACCGGAAAGTGAAGGGATGGGCAGAGCCATTCGCCCTCTACAGGCTCTATGTACTGACAGGCAGAGAAGAGTACAGAAACAGGCTTTTGAAGGATTATCCGCAGAGTGCCTATTCCATGATGGTGGCAAGAGATTGAGTCAGAACATATTGCCCACTCCGAAGTAGATCCTCACATCCGCGGGAAAAACCCTGAACCTGTCGCTTACGGCGAAGTCTATGCGAATGGGAGCAAACCCCGCATAGAAGCGCAGTCCAAACCCATAACCCAGGGCAGGTCTTCTGGAGAACAGGAGGGAGAGGGTATCACTGGTCCATGCCCCATCCATAAACAGGACGAAACCAAAGCGGGAACTCAGATGATTCCGGTACTCCAGATTGAAGTTGAGGTAATTGGTTGAAGCCGGATTCAGACTGTCGCTCACCACAGTCCCTATACTGTTGAAATCGTACCCCCTCACGGACCCCTCTCCACCCAGCAGGAACCTCTCGCTGTAGGGAACCTCCTCCCGGGAGAATATCTGTCCCCCCCTCAGCCTGAGGGCAATCGTGTGTATATCGAGGCTCCTGTATATGGCATACACTTCCGTCATCTTCCAGAAATTGGCCCCCGTAAAAGCCTTCTGAATGTAAAGGGACATGAGGGCACCGAATGTGGCGTCGAGTATATTGTTCCTGTCATCGTATGTTGCCCTCTGAAAGACGCTGTTTATATTCACAAAGGGTTGATAGGTAAAGGCCTCGGTCTTCTTCCAGGACAGCCCGAAGTGAACATAGAAGTATCTGGAAAACTCTTTGATGGTCTCTGCATTGAGGCCGTATTCGTTCACATCCCTGGTCCTGTAGTGGAAAGCATTCATGTTGAACCTCAGGTTCTTCCTGTCCAGAAAGTACCTTTCCCTGTAATAAATGTCGAGCCTCCTCTCGTATATGCTGACCCCATCGGAGAAGGAAAGCAGTACAACCGGAGCCACTTCGAGATTCTGCATATTCCCGAATATGTTGTAGTGTCCGAGGCGGAAGCTCAGGTATAGATAGGAGGGGTATGTGAATCCCAGGTTATTTTCCAGGTATCTGAGCCTGCTTTCCCTGACCACGAACACGAGAATACTGTCGTCCCTGATCCTGTAATTCACAGCATCGAATACCTGAAGGGAATAGAGCCTTCTGACCGATTCCATAACCCTGGAGTAGCGGAATGTCTCGGGGGGTTCCACCACGATTTCCTTGAAGAAGATGGCCGGGCGGATGTGCCTGTTGCCCTCCACAACCACCTCTTTGATTATGACCGGGGGACCGGAGGAAATCTTCTCCCTCAGAACTACTGCAGTGTCATTCAGGAATGTGGTGTCCCGGGTCATCTGAAAGTGGGGATAACCGTTTTCGTAGTAAAAGTAATACACATCGGTCTCCAGGGAGGAGATGAAGTCTTCATCATAGGGAACAGGACGAAAGTTCCGCTCCAGTCCGTCCACATAGGGGAGTATGGTGTCCCCTTCGAAAACCAGGTCCACTATCCAGGCTCTCCGTCCCTCATCGATTTTCACGAATACATCCACGGTGGCATCCGGATTGATCCTGTAGGAGCTGTTTATCCTGGCGGAGAAAAAACCCTTGCTGGCATAGAGGATATGCAATCTGGCCACACCCGAGCGGAGCCTCACCCTGCTGAAGGGACCCCCCTCTTTCAGCCTGAGGGCCTCCACTATTTCCGATGTGGAAAAGAAGGTGTTTCCATCGATGTTTATGGAGCGGATTTTGAGATATGTGAGGAAGAGGAAGGGGAGCAAGGCACCCCCCTCAGACTGCTTCCTTTCTCTTGGAAAGTTCCTGCTTGAGGGAGTTGAGTATATCCTGCGCCACAGCCTCCACCTTATCCTCCGGCTCTTCCTTCAGACGCATGAGCCTCTCCACCTGAGGGAGTGTGGGAATTTCATCTGCTTCCAGGATTTCCTCTTCCACAGCCCTGCGAATTTCTTCGTAGAATTTGTATATGGTGTCCATCATGATGAACTGCTTCTCGAGAGAACAGGCGGCATCCACCGGATGAAAGGCGTTCTGCTGAAGGTAGCCGATTCGTATGATCCTCCCTATCTCCAGCATCACTCTCTCCATCTCCTGAAGGGCATCGGGACCTATGAGCTGTACTATCTCCTGAAGTTCGGCCTCCTTCTGGAGCACCTCCGAAATCCATGTGCGCCTCTCGCTCCACAGCTCGCTCACTTTCTCCTTATACCACTTCTCGATCAGGGGATAGTAGAGGGTATAACTCTTGAGCCAGTTGATTGCAGGATAGTGCCTCCTCCTGGCCAGATTGGAATCCAGCGCCCAGAATGCACCCACGACCCTCAGGGTCGCCTGTGTCACGGGCTCCGAGTAATCACCTCCCTGAGGCGAAACCGCACCAACGGCCGTGACCGAACCCTCCTGAAGGGAGAGGGTCTTTACCCTTCCGGTCCTCTCGTAGAAGGCGGCCAGCCTGGAGGAAAGGTATGTGGGATAACCCTCCTCACCGGGCATTTCCTCGAGACGGGAGGACAGCTCTCTGAGTGCCTCCGCCCACCTGGAGGTGGAATCCGCCAGAAGCAGTACATTGTATCCCATGTCCCTGTAGTATTCTGCGAGGGTAATTCCCGTATAGATGGATGCCTCACGGGCGGCAACGGGCATGTTGGATGTATTGACCACCAGTATCGTTCTGTTCATCAGCGGCTCTCCGGGCCTCGTGGGATCCTCGAGCTCGGGAAACTCGGTAAGAACCTCTGTCATCTCATTTCCCCGCTCACCGCACCCGATATAAACCACCACATCGACCTTCGCATACTTGGCCAGCGTCTGCTCTGTGACCGTCTTTCCCGTTCCAAAACCGCCGGGCAGTCCTGCATTTCCACCAAGAGCTATCGGGAAAAGGGTATCCAGAATCCTCTGCCCCGTCTGAAGGGGAATGGTGGGAAGCTCCTTCCTGAGAACGGGTCTGGGAACGCGGACCGGCCACTTGTGGGCCATTTTGATTTCGTACTCCTGACCGGTTTCGTCGTCCTTTATAACGGCAATGGTATCGTGAACCGTATAGGAACCCTCCTTTATATCCACAACCGTGAAGGTTCGCTCCAAATCCTCTTCTTCGAATTCCGTCTTACCGATGATATTGGGCGGGACCATAATCCTGTGGGGAATGGAGGGGGTCTCCTGCACTTCCCCTATAACGCTCCCCAGCTTAACCCTGTCGCCCACCTTTACCGCGGGCCTGAACTCCCACTTCTTTTCCGGGTCGAGGGCAGGGATATCCACTCCCCTGGTAATAAAGGGACCAACCCTGTCCCTTATGACATCGAGGGGACGCTGAATTCCATCGAATGCCTGTCCCAGAAGACCGGGACCCAGCTCCACTACCAGAGATTCACCGGTTCGCTCTATGGGTTCCCCGACGAAGAGTCCGGAAGTGTCCTCGTAAACCTGAATGAACGCAGTATCTCCTTTAAGCCTTATGATTTCCCCCACGAGTTTCTCCTTCCCAACCTTCACGATTTCGTTCATCCGGGCCCCCCTCAGGCCCTTTCCAACGACCAGTACTCCCGCTATTCTCGAAATCTCAGCCATGGGCTAATTTTAAAGTCTCAAATTGTCATGAAAAGGGCGGGGCAATCGAAATAAACCCCCATTCCGGAATGGGGAGGTTCTTTTACAGTGAATTCATGGCAAAGTTCACGAAGTACCCTCGCGGGAGATCCTCAGGAAAGAAGGGTCTATCTTCTCTATAAGGGCCAGCTGTCCGCACGCCGCCATAACATCCCTTCCCCTGGACCACCGGACAGTCATGGGAACATCCAGCATCCTCTTCTTCAGCCTCCAGTAAAAGTCCTCCACCTCATCCTCCGTGGGGCTCTTCCAGTCGAATTCCGGGACGGGATTGTAGGGGATGAGATTGATTTTAACCACCAGCCCCCTCGTAAATTCGTAAAGGGCCTCCACATCCTCGTCCGTATCGTTGAACCCCGCCAGATGGATGTACTCCAGAGTTATCCTGCGGCGCTTCTTCTGATAGTAATACCGGAGGGCATCCTTCAGCTCATCCAGAGTGTACTTTCGCGCTATGGGCATGATTTTCTCCCTCTTCTCCTGAATGGCAGAGTGAAGGGAAAGGGCCAGCTTAACCCGCCTGTCGAAGTCGGCCAGTTCGTATATGCCCGGAACTATACCGCTGGTGGAAACCGTAATATGCCTCACCCCGATGCCCAGCCCTATGTGGGATGTCATTATGCGGATGGCCTGCTTTACATTGGGGAGATTCAGAAGGGGCTCCCCCATCCCCATGAAAACCACATTGGTGATCTTCTGCCCGACCACTTTCTGTATGTAGAGGACCTGGTCCGCAATCTCCCAGAAATGAAGATTCCTCTTGAAGCCGAGGAGCCCTGTTGCACAGAACCTGCATCCAAGGGAACATCCCGACTGGGAGGAAACACATACTGTCCGCCTGCTCTCCGAGGGCATATAAACCGCTTCGAAGTCGGAAAAGAGAAATTTAATCGTTCCGTCCATGCTGGACACGAGTCTCTTCTTCTCCTGTATGGAACCCACATAGTAACCCTCTTCTACGAGCCTCTGCCTGAAAGCCTTCGGCAGGTCAGAAAAGTTCTCTATCCTCTCCTCCCCCCTCTTCCATATCCAGCGGTACAGCTGAACCCCCCGGTATCCCTTTTCCCCGAGGGCGGACAATTGCTTCAGGGTCAGAGCCTTAAGGTTCTTAGTGGTGATGGTGTCCATGTCCATCCTCGTGGACATGCCCATGCTCCAGCTCCTCCGGTGTTGCATCCCTCACTTCCACCACTTTCACCCTGAACTTCAGGTCCCTGCCTGCCAGCGGATGATTGAAATCGACCACCACTTCGTTCCCCTGTATGTCTTTGACCGTAAAGGGCAGTACCTCCCCTTCGGGAGTCTGGGCATAGTACACCATGCCCTTCTGGGGTGTCTGTCCCCCGAATGCATTCAGGGGCACCCTATCCACCAGATCCTCCCTGTAAATACCGTAAGCATCCTTTGCTTCCAGCTCCACCTCCTTTTCGTCCCCCACCTTCAACCCCTCGAGGGCTTTCTCCAGAGCGGGGAGCATGGCTCCGGTACCGTGGATATACGAATATTCCGATTCCTCCAATTTCTCTCCGGTCTGAATATCGTACAGCTCGTATTTGATCCTTACCACCTTATTCTTTTCCACTTTCTGCTGTTCACTCATTCGCAAAGTTTACAGTAAAGTTTTACCAATCGGCTCAGGGGCAGGCGCACCGGGGCCCGTGTAATCCCCTGCCGTCCATCCAGCAGATGTGCGAAATCATTTTCCGCACCGGAGCCATTCGGGCCAAACCTATTGAACTGGACCCGGAGTGGGAAAGTCATACAACCTGCTGGAGGGCGATGGACTCTGCATGGATACAGGCCCGGGCGGGCAGTCTCAACCCATCGAACCTCTCCAATCAGATGACTGCCGCTGAGAATACTCCTCAAACAGGGGCCTCTGAGAAATCGTATTTTCGGGGGACATATCCTCAAGACTGTGTAATTTACTCTCTTAAGCGGCTGGAGTTCACAGGGGGCATCGTTAAAGGCTTGCAGGGCTTTGAGCCAGCGGGAAAACAGAGAACAGGGACATAATCTCCTGCCTTCTGACCTGCCTGAAAACAGCTCCTATGAGAGTGGTAGAGAAGGAAGCATTATCGATAAGGGACTTTGAAATAAAATCCCAAACGAGGAAACCTCTTGCTCAAATCCATCAGCCTGTCCACAAACCTCTTCCACGGTTCCCTCATAATCCCCAAGCCCTCTCCTTTTCAGCCTCTTTCCCGGGCAAATTCCTCCTTAAGAACCTGAAAGGTCAGACCGGGGAAATATGGGCTGAATCACCCGTGAAAGACCACTGAGGCCCCTTCCCACCAGGAGTTTCAATATCTGCGCCCATCCAGATACACGAAAGCCGCGCTCTCATCCACAGGGGAGGTGCTTATGGCTTCTATATCCCCTGCTTTTATGCCCGGTTCTGAGAGGACTGTCTTTGCAGTGCCACGGGTATAACCCATGATAAGCAGAACTCTCAACAACTTCTCTCCTGCCTCTTCGTTCCTCTTCCATCTCTCTGGCAGGAGCTTTCTGGTTCGGGGAACCTTTATCTCCATGACCATCTCCCTCAGCTTCCTCTCCCTCCCGCTCATCTTTCTCCTCCTCCCCCCGGCATCTCTGCCACCTCCCTTTACACAATTTTAAGTGTAGGTCCCGGAATTCAGTTTTTCCATCGAAGGCGATGGCCTCTGCCAGCAGTCATAATCAATCAGAAGACTTCCCCAAATATGATAGGAGCGGTGGCAGGTATTTCAAAAGTCGCATCCATTTCAGGTTAAACTTATTGAACTATGCGTATAGAGTCATTCGAGATTCCCGGCGTGGGAAAGCGATACGAATTCCACACGAAGCACGGGGATGTATTCGTCCTCATAGAGCGTCTCGACGGAAAGAGGGAGCTCTCCATCCTAAAGGACGAAGAGGTAGTGGCAACGGTGGAACTCAGCCCAGAGGAAGCAAACCAGCTGGCCCTCATACTGGCCCCCTCCTTCATAACCGACTTTCTCGACAAGAGAATAGACATAATCTTCAGGAAAGTGGCCATCGACTCCTTCGAAATAAAGGAAGGCTTCTTCGCATCGGGGAAAACCCTCAGGGAACTCCAGCTGAGGAACAAAACCGGAGCCTCCATAATATCCATAATGCGCAACAGCGAGATAATCACCAATCCCTCCCCCGACATGGTCCTCAAACCGGGGGATGTGGTGGTCATAATAGGGAAGAAAGAGGAAGTGGAAAAGGCGCAGAAATACCTGGCAAAGGGTGATCTCTGATGGAACCCATCGTTTCATTTTCCATCATCTTTCTCCTCATGGTGGGGGCCGTTTTCCTCTCCAGCCTCCTCAGAACATCCTATGTATTGGGATACATCCTCGCCGGATTCCTCTACGGCCAGCTCTTCCACTTTCACAGGGAAGCAATAGAATTCATATTCGAAACAGCCGTTCTCCTGCTCTTCTTCTTCCTGGGTCTGGAATTCTCCCTGCGCAAGCTCAGGCCCATATTCTCCAGCATAATGCGGGTGTCCATAACGGATTTCATCCTCAACTTTTCGATAGGATTCGCGGCGGGATACCTGATGACGGGAAGCCTTTACCATGCCATCCTCATAGGGGCCATATTCTATCCGAGCAGTTCCATCGTAATCGTAAAACTCCTGGAGCTGAGGCACAGATTCTCCAACATAGAAGCCCCGATTATAGTGGGAACCCTGATCTTCGAGGATATAGTGATGATCCTGCTCATAGGGGTCATCGTGGCCTTTGGACCCCAGATTCTGCTCAAACTGGCCATCATACTCACAGCCATAGCCCTTGCGTTTATTGCAAACATTAAACTGAGGCCCCATCTGGAAAAACTCATAAGGAGTATAGAGGGCCATACGGTGGAAGCGAAGACCATCTCGTTCCTCTTCCTCATCTTTTCCCTCTCGGCCCTGTTCAAGAAGATGGATATAACCGCATCCCTGGGAGCCTTCCTGGTGGGGGTGGTCTTCTCCGACATATCGGAAAGGAGTTTCGAGGAATCCCTGGGCAACCTCAAGGACATATTCCTTGCGCTGTTCTTCTTTTTCTTCGGCTATGAGCTGTCCCACATCCACTTCTCCCTGTCCGTACTTGTACCGGCTTCCATCCTATTACTCCTGTCAATAGCATCAAAGGTGAGCGTATTTTACCTGAGCGGATTGAAGAGGAAAACCAGATTGAGGGCTGGATTTACCATGGTACCCAGAGGGGAATTCTCCATCCTGCTGTCCCACTACATCCAGATGGAAGAGGTCAGGGGAACCCTGCTACTCTTCGTGGTCATGAACATATTCCTGGGAACATTTATGGCAGACAACGCATCGCGCCTCGCATCCCTCCTGGATGGACTGCTTTCCCGTTTATCGGGAATGCGCAGGGGGACTTCCGCCTGATACCATTTAAACTTTCGGGCATGAAAACGCTTCTCATGATTAAACCCGACGCAGTGAAGAAGAAGGTAGTCGGGAAGATTATATCGATGGTGGAGGAAAGGGGCTTCGATATCAAGGATATGCGCATGAAGAGGTTCACCCGGGAGGAGGCAGAGAGATTCTACGAAGTCCACAGGAACAGACCCTTCTTCGAGGAGCTCGTTCGGTTCATCACGAGCGGCCCCGTTGTGGGTCTGTGCCTCGAGGGGGATGATATAGTCGAAAGGGTCAGGAAATTCATTGGTGCCACCGACCCATCCAAAGCCGAACCCTGCACTGTCAGGGCGCTGTACGGAACGGATATATCCCACAATGCAGTTCACGCCTCCGATTCCGCGGAAAATGCGGAAAGAGAGCTGAAATTCTTCTTCGAAAATTGCTGAAGAGAACGCTCTGGGGCATTACCGCCGCCTTCATATTTGCGGCGGTTCTATTCACAGGGGGTCCCCTGTTCCATATTTCCGTAATACTCGTGGCTGTCCTGGGGCTCAGGGAGTACTTCAATATGGTGGAGCATCTGGGGAGAAAGCCCTACAGGGGGCTCACCATAACTGCCACCCTGCTCTTCCTCTCGTCCCTGTACTTCTTCGAATTCCGGCCCCTCGTGCTGGTGTCGTTCATAGGACTCTTCCTCCTGTTCATACTTTCCGTTCCTGTGTACTACTCGAAAGGGCGCTCCTTCGTGGATGGGGCAGTTTCCCTGTTCGGATTCATGTATGTGAGCATTCCATCGGGAATCTTCATAACTCTCCGCCAGACGGACCTGCTCCACGCCCTTCTGATAGTGGGATACACATGGATCAACGATTCCTTCGCATTCTTCACGGGCAGGCTCCTCGGAAGGCACAAACTTGCCCCCTCCATAAGCCCCGGCAAAACCTGGGAGGGGTTCGTCGGGGGTGCCGTATTCTCCATGATATTCGGATACCTGATGGGCATATACACGGGTCTTCCTCCCGCAAAGCTGGCCCTGTACGGACTGATTCTGTCCATCTTTGGAACCTTCGGGGACCTCGCAGAATCGGTTATCAAGAGGGAGGCTGGATTCAAGGATTCCGGCAACTTCGTTCCGGGCCACGGAGGGGTTCTGGACCGGGTGGACGCCCTGATCATAAACATAATGACCTACTACATACTGATGACCCTGGTGGGGGTATGAATCCATCAACAGACAGGATTTTCAGCAGAACCCCTTATGGTCCCTATCTTCCCATGGGATAATATACACGGGGACGAACCCGCTGTATTGCTCATCACCGGAAAAGAACCTGCCCTTAAGCCATAAAGACAGATATATCCTTCTGGACATAAACCCTGTTTGAGACAAGCTCTTTCTGACTTCTTCCTGCTGGTGAATGGAGCACAGGTCCGAAATAGACAGCGACTGTTCCCCTGCCAGGATGCTGAAGCCCCTTACTATTCATGTCCAGGTTTTAGTACGGATTTCAGGTTCCGACTGTTGCAGGCGTTTTTCGTCAGTTTAAAATTAGCTTTATGCTGGCTTTTCTGTTCGTGGCTGTGGGGGGTATCGTGGGCATTCAATACGATGAGAGCAGTATTGCTTCTCTTCCCCTCAATCCCTACCCGGGGGAACCGGCCCTTCCCGTAGATATAAGGAAATTCACTCTTCCGCCCGGTGCGGGGAACATCAGGGTGGTTGTGGATGATATTCAGATGGAGAGAATTGAGCAGAGCGCACTGGATTTCAACGATACCATTGTCATCGCCGTGGGGGAAAGGGACTCCATAATTCCCATCCCCCGAACAGCCCATCCTTCTCCCGTACTGCTCGAAGGATACGGAAGGAGGAGGGATTCGACCATAGCAGTGGTCAGGATAAATCCAATATTCTACGACGGAAAGAACACATATAGAATCAGCAGGGTGGCATTTCACCTGGAGTGGCAACAGTTGATGGGAGATGCGACCCGACCCCTGCCCGACAGCCTGGATTACCTTATACTGACGGTCTCCTGGCTCCACCCCTATGTGGACTCCATCGCATACCTTTCGAGGATCAGGGGATTCAGGACCCTGGTAATAGATGTGGACGATATCGCCACCAATCCGGAGCGCATCCGGGACACCATAAGATACTTCTACAGGAACTTCGGCATAAAATATGCTTCCATTGTGGCCCACGCCAGCATAATCCACCCATATCTCCTCAGGTTTCATCCAGACAGCGTTCTTCAGTGGTACTATCCCACAGGACCGCTTGTATACACCGATTTCCCTTATATGGCGCTGGACGGGGAGTACTATACGAGTCAGGATGAGTTCATCGGGGACGGGGACGATGGGACGGACATGGTGGCCGATATAGGCTTCTCCAGGATTCCGGTCTCCACCATGGTCGAACTGGGGGACTATTACAGGAAACTGAGGGTACACATCATGGGAGAAAATCCATCGACACCGGGTTCTCTGACCTGCCTGGAGAGCAGGCTGGATACGGATACCACATCATTTGCATGGCTCTGCGAGACCGCCACCTATGGGCTGGGAATACCCAGAATACAGAGGATGTACGAGCCCTATTTCGATTATCTTCTCACCCCGGAGGAGTTCTTCGACTCCCTCAATGCCCTCAGACCCCAGCTCTTCATATACCTCGGGCATTCGAATATAGACAGGATACTGACCACCTACTACCCCCGCAGGGACATTTTCACCTCCACCTACTATGCCCTTATGGACGAATTTACCATACCCATTTCCTACATCGGGGGATGCTGGCCAGGGGATCCCATGAGTGCCTCCATGGCAGTAAATCTGCCCAGAGTCGATGGAAAGGGAAGCCTGTTTACCATGGGGGCATCCAAACTCGACTATGCCACGAACGAGACGATGAAAGCAAGGGGAATCCTCGAGGGCTTCTTCGTCTTGGGAAAGCACTTTGCGGGGGATGTGATCAACTACATCAGGGAGGACTATGTGGGAAGAAGGTACTTCCTGTACGAAATCATGACATATGGGGATCCCACCCTCACTATCTACAGGTCCCTGCCGGAATTACCGCCGGCGGAGATACTATTTTCTGGCAACCAGATAGGGGTAATGGCAGAAGAGGATTCCCTCATACTATCGATAATTGGAAAGAACCGATACGAAAGGCATATTCTCAGGAGGGGTGGAAACTCCATTCCCCTGAACATAGCATCACCTGAAACCCTTACAATATCCATATGGAAGCCCGGATACAGGCCCCTCATAAGGAAGCTTTTAGCAGTGCCTCAAAGGGTGGTGTTCGGTGAACCGTTCTTCTATGGTATTGCGGTCCCCGGCGATACTCTGACTATAAACATCATCGCCTTCAACTATAGCGGCGATGCCCTTTCGTTCGAACTGAATTTAGAGGCGGTGAACGCCTCACTGCTACGGGAGAATATAAATGGCACCCTGCCGCCCCACTCGCAGGACACCCTTCAGGTACGGCTGGTGCCCTACAACAGGGAAACATTTACCCTCAGATTGACTCACGATGGCCTTTCGGAAACCTACAGGTTCCCCATATCAACCTACTCGCCCCACATAGTCGGTGCAAAGTGGTCAGACGACAGCGTGAAGGTGGACATATACAACCCCTCTTCTACGACTGCATCCGTGGAACTGACCACCCGGTTCGAGACACTGCATCTGGAAATACCGCCCTCCACGGTCGGGAGCAAAACCCTGTACGCTCCGGATTCATCCCTCACCATAAGGATAGAGGCTCCCCAGTTACGGACGAAGAGCACTCTGATAAGGGCAGATGGTCCCTCACCCCCCAAATCCGTAAAGGCGTTCAGCATTCCCTCCGGAGTGCAGCTGTACATATCCAATCTCCCCCCATCAGCTCATGCATTCCGCATATACAGGAAGAGGAAAGGGGATCTGCCGGGCTACAGACATGTGGGTATAACACCGGCCGGGTCCATGGTTTTCGTGGACCATCCGGGAAACTACGGGACATACTGCTACAGGGTCTCCGCTCTGGACCGATACATGAACGAGGGGGAACTCTCGGACGAAGTGTGCATCAGCCCCGGACCGGATTACGGTTTTATGAAGCCCATATCCTATGCTGAACAGCTCTATGCACAGCCCGTGGTGGGACAGTTCGACAGGACCACCTCTCCCCTCGAACTGTTTCTCGTGGGCAATGTGCACATTGCCTTTTACAATCAGAATGGAATCCCTTACAGCGGCTATCCCGCCATCGCCATGTTCGAGGTGAGGGCAAAGCCCGTGGTGGCTGACTACGATGGAGACGGATTCGAGGAAGTGATCCTATCCGGAAAGGGCTCCATGGACAACCGCTCCTATGTGCTCGCACTACAGCTCGACGGAGAAATCGATACGATATACGCTTCGGATCACCCCTACGACTTCGCCCTGTCGGGAGGCCTGCTGGCCGCAGATATGACCGGTGATGGGATTCCGGAAATCATATTCAAAAACTACTACGGCAACGACCCCTACGCACCGAGGTTTATACTCATAAGCGGGGACTCCATAATGTTCCAGTTCCGGCTTAACGGCGATGCATTCAACTACATCATACCGGCCGCCGCCGACATAGACCTGGATGGAAAATCCGAAATCCTCTTCCTGGACGAAAACAAGTTCCTCTACGCCCTGAAGGGAGACAGCTCCATGGTGGATGGATTTCCCGTGGACCTTTCTGGAGAAATACCGGGAACCATCAATTACACTGAGGTCCTTGGAATAGACTCCATAATCGTGGCCATAAGCAGAACATCGGAAGGGGACATATTTGTAAGCAGGATATCGAAAGACGGCACCCTGCTCGGCACTGTGCATGTGGCATCCGGCCTGGTTCACTACTACTGGCAGCACAGTGCCCTTGGATACATCGACAGCGATTCCATCCCGGATCTCGCAATTCCCACAAGGGACAGCCTCATACTGGTCAATCTGGAGGGAGAGAGGATTGCCCCATCCATGTATCAGTACCTGCTCGGCCCGTACACTATGTCCTCCCCGATACTGGCAAATGTGGGGACCGAAGGAAAGACCGGCATAATATTCTCCAATGCTTCCATGATACATGTATATGAGTACGATGGAGGGCAACTCGCGGAGTACAGCGGATTTCCCCTGGTGATGGCGGATGATTCCACCATGGATAGCCAGGGCATGTTTCCCCCATTTGTGGAAGACATAGATGGAAATGGATACGCTGAGCTGTACATCGCCATGAACAGGCTGGGATATGTGTATCAGATAGAGTCTCCACCCTTCAGGGCAATTCCCTGGTCCCAGGAATTCGCGAATAGATGGAACACGAACTGGTACAATTTCGAGCCCCCATCCGTACCGGTATCAGCGGGAGAAGTGGGGAAAACACCTTTTCCCAGAATTTCCGTTTATCCGGACCTCCTTCTCCTCCAGGGGCAGGCCGGAACCCCCTATCAGCTGTACATATACAGCATATCGGGAAGAAAGATGAAGAGCTTCTCTGGAAGGATACCGGCCTCCGGACAGAGCAGGATGAGCCTGACCCTTCCGGATGGAATTTACATCGTGAGGGGAAAAGTGGGAACCGCATCCGTCTTTCAAAAGATGGTGAAAGTGAGATGATATGGGCAGTATTGGGGTTTCAGATTGCCCGGCTCCAGTACGAGGGAGGAGGGGACTGGTACAATGACCCGGAGGTGATTCCAAATCTGGTCAGGTTCATAAAGCAGTATGTAAACATAGAGCTGGAAGACAGTCAGGCGGTGGTGCATGTCTCCAGTCCTGAAATATTCAAATACCCCATAGTGTACCTGACCGGTCACGGCAACCTGTTCTTCAGAGATGTGGATGCGGAGAACCTGAGAAAATACCTCACTTCCGGGGGATTCCTTTATGTGGATGATGATTACGGGCTGGATAAGTACTTCCGGAGGGAAATAAAGAAAGTTTTTCCAGATAGGGAACTGGTAGAATTACCGCTGGACCACCCCCTCTTCAACATCTACTGGAAATTCCCCCGCGGACTGCCCAAAATACACGAGCATTATCCGGGCCCCCCAAAGGCCTACGGCATATTCTACGGGGGGCGGCTCGTGGTCCTCTACACATACAATTCCAACATATCGGACGGCTGGACCGAAAGGCACAGGGACCCTCCCCGAAAGCGGGAAGAAGCGCTCAGATTCGGGATGAACATCGTGCTCTTTGCAACGATGTACCAGTGAGAGATTCAAGATAAGTTTAATTTTCTGGACCTGGGAGTGCTGAGCCTGAGGTTAAATCGGCTCATATACTCATTACATTTGTGTATCAATATGTCATCCCATGTTAAAAAATCAAGATCAGATAGGTTCAGCAGGTTTTTGTAGTGCAAAGCAGTTGCAAGATGTATAGAATCCGGGGGCCTTATTTTTGTATGGCAGTTATTCATTAGTTTTACGGATTCCAGAGCAATCTTTATATCAACATCCACTATTTCCACAAAATCCCATTCCCATATATTCCAGTGATTATCGTTCCCATTGTAGTTTGGGGCTTTGAATATGCGATAAATCTCAGAAATTACGAGTGTTGATGCAAGAATTTTAAATTTCCCACGCTCAGCTTCCTCAATGTAATATCTGGAATGATAGACCCTATCAACGCCATCAATATTTCTTTCGTTATTGAATATTGCGAGATACACATTAGAGTCGCGATAAAGATACTCACTGTTTTCTTCCAGCCTGGCCTTATTTTCTTCAAGGGTTCGATATTTAATATTCCATCTATCCTGAAGGGCTCACCTTCTCTGTTATAATATACAAGACCCGCTACTCTAACCGGCCTTTCGAAGTTGTGCAGAAGTGTATTTTTAAACTTCTCTCCATCCAGCATAATTCTAATATGTCTTTCCGGATTCAGCGTCCACTTCAATCCTGCCTCGATTTTACCATCTTCCAGCCTTGTCAACCTGATGGAAGTTACGATTCCAGTGATGGAACCATAGGATTCTTTTAAACCAAATGCAATTCGCTTTCCATTATAACTCATCTCCACTTCAGAGACTTCCCCAGACATTCCAGAGTGCTATCCATGAAATCTGCCCTTATCCCTTCCTTTTTTCCTTCTATCCTGAGTTCCATATTGTTCACTTAGAGTTTAATGGAATTTGGCACCATTTCAGCCCAGTGTAAACCAGCCACTTTAAACTTTTTCATTATGGTTATCAGGCGCAATCTACCGGTAGCAGAACTCTATGAACTATCACTTAAAAATGGCTCGGCGGTTCTTGCCGCACAGGGGCAGCTGGTCGTGGATACCCGCCCCTACACGGGCCGCTCCCCGAGAGACAAGTTCGTCGTCAGGGACGAATATACAGAGGATAAGGTGTGGTGGGGGCAGGTGAACCAGCCGTTCGAGAGGGAAAAGTTCGAAGAGATCCTCGGGGAAGTGAAGGAATATCTGGAAAAGAAGGAAGTCGTTTATGTGCAGGATGGCTTTGCAGGGGCAGACCCCCGTCACAGGATAGGCGTCCGGGTTATGACGGAAAGTCCCTGGCATGCCATCTTCACCTACAACATGTTCCTCAGGCCCACGAAAGAGGAGCTGGAGAATTTCGAGCCCCATCTGACGATTTATCATGCCCCCTCCTTCAAGGCTGTACCGGAAAAGCACGGAACCAGGAGCGAGGCCTTCATAGGACTGGACCTAAAGAATCGCACGATCGTCATAGTGGGAACCTCCTACGGGGGGGAAATCAAGAAGTCGGTCTTCTCATACCTCAACTACTACTATCCCTATGAAAAGGGCATCCTTTCCATGCACTGCGGAGCCAACATAGGCAAGGCCGGTGATACAGCCCTCTTCTTCGGGCTCTCCGGAACGGGAAAGACTTCCCTCTCCACCGACTCCACCAGGCCCCTCATTGGGGATGATGAGCATGGATGGTCCGACGATGGGGTGTTCAACTTCGAGGGGGGATGCTATGCGAAAGTTATAAAGATTTCGAAGGAAAAAGAGCCCGAGATTTACCATGCATCCACCCGATTCGGAGCCATACTGGAGAATGTGGTCCTGGACGAGAACAGGGTGCCCGACTTCGACGATGGAAGCAAGACCGAGAACACCCGCTCCAGCTATCCGATATACTTCCTGGAGAACATCAGGGAAGATGGAATGGGAGGACATCCCAGGAACATATTCTTCCTATCCGCAGATGCATTCGGAGTCCTTCCACCCATAGCCAAGCTCACCAGAGAGCAGGCCATGTACTACTTCCTCTCCGGATATACGGCCAAAGTGGCCGGAACAGAAAGGGGAATAACCGAGCCCGTCGCCACATTCTCCGCATGCTTCGGAGAGCCCTTCCTCCCCCTGCACCCCTTCGAATACGCCCGTATGCTGGGTGAAAAGATAGACAGATACAATCCCAACATCTGGCTGGTCAACACGGGGTGGACCGGCGGCCCCTACGGTGTGGGGCACAGGATCGACATAAACTATACCCGCAGGATGATTCGGGCAGCCCTGAGTGGGGAACTGGACAATGTGGAATACTTCACCATGCCCATATTCGAACTGAGGGTTCCCAAACACATAAGGGGCATACCGGACGAAGTGCTCAATCCCCGCGAAACCTGGAAAGATAAGCAGGCATACGATGAGCAGGCGAAGAAACTTGCCAGGATGTTCATAGAGAACTTCAGGAAGTATGAGGACAAAGTAACCGAAGAAGTAAAGAAAGCAGGACCATGGATAGCCTGAACATATTGACAGCCTTCTTCGCAGGGGTGATTTCCTTCCTTTCCCCCTGCGTATTTCCCCTAATACCCTCGTATATAGCGTATGTGGGTGGTGTTTCGGTTCTCTCCGGAGAGAAAAGGGGCGTCTCCCTCAGCACTGTAATCAACCTGCTCCTCTTCATACTGGGATTCTCCATAGTATTCATAGCATTCGGAGCCGGAGCCACATTCATCGGTCAGTTCATGGCAAAGAACAAGATGCTCCTGGCAAAGGTGGCCGGCACGGTGATCGTCCTCTTCGGATTGAGCTTCATGGGGGTCTTCAACAGGCGGGTGGAGAAGGATTATCCCCTGTGGATAAAGGTCCTCGGATGGCTGATTCTCGTACTATTCGCAGTAGGACTGTATAAACTCATCTTCTTCAGATACGACTCCTTCCTGATGGGAATCCTGTTCCTTGCTCTGGTTTCGGGATTCGCCTATCTGCTCAATTACTTCTCCATAATCAGTTTCGAGTTCCTGAATTACGAAGCCAAATTCCAGTACCAGGCACAGAAATCCACCTACCTGACCTCATTCGTACTGGGGCTCTCGTTTGCATTCGGATGGACACCATGCATAGGTCCAATACTCGCGGCGATAATTGCCATGGCCGCTGTTCAGGAGACAGTCATGCAGGGGATTACCCTTCTGGCATTCTATTCTCTGGGCCTCGGATTGCCATTCTTCATATCGGGAATACTCGTGGACCTGCTCCTCAAGAGCCTCAGGGCCATAAGAAAGTACTTCCGCCTCATAGAAATCATAGCAGGCGTTATGCTTATACTCATAGGCATACTTATTTACACGGACTTGCTACAACAACTGGCATACCTGCTTCCGGATCTGGGGCTGGAGTATTGATGTTTCAGGAGCTCATACTGCCATTTGCCACCGTGCTGTCCGCTTTCGGAGGGGATTTCGAGATATTCGTCGGAACGGAAGGGGCCGTGGCCATATACAGCACATCCATGGACAGGGTCGTATGGTCCCATCCATCCCCCGACAGAGTGGAGCATGTGGTATACTACGGAGGAAACATCTACTTTTACAGCAATGGAACCATCTATTCGATTTCCAGAAGTGCAGGACCCCTGGACCCTCCCCTCGTCCTGAAAGACATGCCCCCTCCCCTTCGAATGGGAGTATCCACAGATGGTCTCATTGCCCTCGATTACGGGGGAAGGATAAGGTACATGGACCCCGCCGGATTCGAAAGGGATAATCACCACGGAGAAATAACATGGGGAAGTTCCTACAGGGATGGCTCCATCGAAAGGTATCCCCAGATTAAGAACCTTTACCTGTACCACCCCCACCTGGGAAAGGTCACCCCCCTATTCCTCCTCCCGTACAGGGACAGATGGCTGGTGGGAACCGACGGGCTGGGGCTCCTCATCTTCAGCTCCGGGAGCCTGTTTCCCCACGACACTGTTATGGCAGGCACCCTCAACGGAAGATACACCACGATCACATTCATGGATGGAAAGCTCTTCATTGGAGGTGATAGGGGCATAGACATATACGAATCGGGAAGATTCACCTCCATGGCCCTGAGCAGATGCAACGGAGATGTGAAGGAAATCTTTTCCATGGGAGGCGAATACTATGCGGCCGCCTGCGGAAGGATATACAGATTCACCCCCGATGGCAGGAGCCTGGACCTGACCGGAAACATAGGATACGACCGCATCGTTTCCCTCCACGGCCGGAGCTTCATCCTCTACAGAGGGGAACTGTACGAATTCACCGGAAGAGCGATAAGAAGACTCCTTCAGAGATGGGTTTACGATGTGGCCTACTGGAGGGGAAGATTTTACGCAATAACCGACAGGGGTATCGTATCCCCCGGGGACACTTCAATCATAGAGCTGGAGAGGAAGAGCTGGCTGGACAGGAATATACGCGCCACCTCGGATGGGAAAGTCATTGCAATATGCACCAGATTCGGGGTCATGCTCTTCGACGAGAAGTGGACCTTCTTCGAGCAGGGTATGGGAAACATTTACCAGTGCGAAAAGGTAAATGACGAGGTATTTTCCATCTCCTCTTCGGGAGTGTGGGTTCTCCATACTGGAGAGGGCAGATGGGAGAGGATACTGCCGCGGATCGAAGAAATCAGAAGAATGGCTCATGGTAATGGGACCTATTATTTTATGACCCCACGGTTTATACTGGGGGGAACGAATTTCCGATAAAAGAACTGTATAATTTGGGTATGGCAGAGACAGAAAGGCAAAATTCCAGGGTGAAAAGAGAAGACATCATCGAGGTTTTAAAGACCATCTACGACCCGGAGATACCCCTCAACATATACGACCTGGGCCTTATCTACGGTATAGAGATTTCGGATGACGGAAAGATACACATACTCATGACCCTCACTGCACCGGGATGTCCGATAGCCGACAGCCTGATTTACGAAATCAAGGACAAATTGATGCAGCTGGAGGGAGTAAGGGATGTGGAGGTGGAGCTCACATTCGATCCCCCATGGACCCTCGAGAGGATAACGGACGAGGGCAAAGAAATTCTGAGAACTTTCGGGTTCAACATTTAACCCTCAGAAGAAGAACAGGTATCCGGCCACTGCAACAGCCATCAGCAGGAATAGTATAATCAGTCCCACCATCAGCTTCTTCCATCCACCGGTGGATGCCTCCACCTCCTCGAATTCGAACTCCGCTTCCTCCTCATTCTCATCTATGGGTATGAACTGGGTAATCTTCATTCCGGCCACTTCCTCCTCCGACACCACACCTCCCCTCGTCGCATATCCGCCTTCGGGGATTTCGATCTCCTGCACCCCATAGCTCTCATCCTCTATTATTCCAGTGTTCAGGATGGCCCTTATGAACTCGGAGGCACTCTGATACCTCTCGGATGGAATCTTGTCTATGGCTTTCATGACGATTTCATCCACCTGCGGAGGAATCCGGGGGTTGAAGTGGGATGGAGGGGGAGCCTCTCCGGAAAAAACCTTTTTCTGAAGGACCCAGATGCTTTCGTTCTTCTCCTGCTTCGGATCCTTCGACTTCTTCTTTATATAGGCCAGGTCCTTTTCATCGAGGTAGTAGGGGGTCTTCCCCGTGAGCATCTCGTACAGGATAACCCCCACGGAATAAATATCGCTCCTGTGGTCCCACCTGCCCCTGAACTGCTCCGGAGCCATGTACTCTGGAGTCCCGGGAATCCTCTTCTCCTTCCTTGCAGAACCCATAACTATATCTGCTATGCCGAAGTCCAGAAGATAGATCCTTCCATCCGTGGATAGCATCACATTGCTTGGCTTTATATCCCTGTGAACGATGCCCTTCCTGTGGGCATAATCCAGAGCCTTGAGGATCTCCACGGCTATCTTAAGGGCCTCATTAATGGGTAGCTTTCCCCTCTCCCGTATATACACATCGAGAGTAATACCGTTGACATAGTACATTACTATGTAAAACCGGCCCTTGTGCTCTCCGAAATCGTAAACCTTAACGATATTGGGATGATCCAGCTCCTGAGCCACCATCTGGGCCTCTTTGTAGAACATGGTGCGGGCTTCCTCATCCAGGGTCATGTCCCCCTTCAGCACCTTGAGGGCCACTTTTCTTCTGAGGGTTATCTGCTCCGCCTCGTAAACATCGGCCATACCGCCGGATGCTATTTTCTTCCTTATCCTGTACTTCCCCCCGACGATTTCCCCTATGTTAATCTCGGGAAGCTTGACCTTCTCCCCGTTTTCTGCATTCCCTTCAGCCCTATATTGCCTGTCCATGTTCTCTTCCATCATATCACCTCCAGAAGAGCTTTCACTTTGTCTATGAGGCCAGCCTCGCTCTTAAGAATCTCCACAACCACCACTGTTATATTATCCTCTCCGCCCCTGCTATTTGCCAGCTCAATTATGAGATCCACCGCATCCTTTGGACTGTGCTTGCGGATGATTTCCTTCAATTCGTCATTCGTAAAGTATATGTAGGCCCCGTCGCTTGCCAGAAGAAACTTGTCTCCGTCCACCACGAGGCCCGTATAGAGTCTGGGAATTACGATCTCCTTGTATCCAAGAGCTTTTGTAAGAACATGTTTGGACGGATGGGTCTCGGCATCCTCCGGGGATAGGGCTCCCCTCCTGACCAGTGCCATCGCCTGGGTATCGTCCTCTGTAATCTGACGGAAGAATCTGCCGTACCGGAGCAGATACGCCCTGGTATCACCCACATGAACGATATAGTACTTCTTTCCATAGATGAACAGGGCGGTAAAAGTGGTCATGGCCCCATAGTACTCCTCACTGGTACTCACCCTGTAGGTGCTCTTACTGGCTTCTATGAATGCCTTCTGAAGAATCTCCACCGGGTCCTTTACTTTTCCGTAGAGCCCCTTCACAGTCTCCACGAAGGTCTGTGTGGCTTCGTAGCTGGCTTTATCTCCCGACATCCGTCCACCCAGACCATCGGCCACGACGAAAAGGCCGATACTCGGATCGATTGCGAAGAAATCTTCATTCTTGGGGCGCTTACGCCCTATATCCGTATTTCCAAAAGCCCTTCCCCGTCCCTTCGACTTCACCGGCTACCTTCCCTTCAGGAGGCAAACCAGCCCTTCATCGCCTCCTCTAACAGGGATGCATAGCGGGAGAGAATGGCTGTCACGATTCCGAGAGTGGCCTTTTCCCTCGAGACTATGAGGTGCAGGTAGAATTCCCCATTGCTGACGGGTCTGGTAAGTACTATGTGGTTCTCGCTTATTCCTATCAGGGTCGAAAGGGACGCGGAGGAAAGGGCCTCTAAAGCCCTCATCTGGTATCTCGTCGCCTCCATGCTGTACGCAGCAGAAACCTGAAGATCGATGTCCTCAGCCGCCCTGGTCTCGACGACGGTCAGTCCCTCCTTTCCTTCCACTATCGCCCCCCCGAGGAATCCAGGCACCTCATCCTTCAGGTTCTCGAGAAGTTCCTTCAGCTTCTCCATTATTCCACCTCCTTTAGTAATTCAAAAATTCTCTTCAAAACCCTCGAATACTCGACTCGTGCGAGTGAGATGGAAACATTTACGAGGGCCAGAAGGACAAGGAAACCATCCTTTAATTCGAAAAAGAGCAATCTGTCGCTCTCGAGCTCTATATAACCCGATGTTACCCCTCCCGTGGAAATCAACCCCCTGGCCAGGGGATAGTACAGTCCCAGACCATAAAGGAGGTTCTCCTCTACATCGTAAACCTCTATGGCCTCCATACGGTCATCGGATGAGAGTATCTCGCCGATAATCTCCGCGATGGGCTCTGCAAGGGGCTTCATACGGGGGCCTTCTGCATCTGCGGGAACCTCGGCCTTCTGCTCCTCTGCTGAAGCCACCTGCTCCTGTTCCTCCTCCTGAATTATACCCGCAAAGATAGAACCACCGAAATCATAGGATTCCTCTGTCTCACTCTCCATGCTCAATCCGGTCGACTCCTCATCTATCTGGGCGAATATCTCCAGCATGAGGTTGTTGAAGGGGATGTCTATAGTTTTCTTTGGAGGCTTTACTCCCTTGTCCACGGAAAAGGTACCGCCTTCGAGGGAAAATATAACCTTCAGGGCATCCAGCCCCTCCAGGTCCCCAAATCTGGCATGCACTATCTCCCCATCCTGCATGTATATTCTTCCCGGCCCGGCTGTGGAAGATATGTTTATGACCGCATTGGCCTTTTCCACATTGAGGATATTCAACATATCCGTGATGCTCAGCTCCTTCACCACCCCCCTGAATCCCCCTTTCTCCAGCTTCCGCAGGAGCTGGAGCAGATAATCTATATCGAAGGGCTTCTCTATGTACTCCACAGCCCCCCTTTCTATTGCGAGTCTCTCCAGCTCGTCTGATCCGCGGGCAGTCATCACTATTACCCTTATATCCCTGTTCCTCTTCTTGGCCTCCTCTATGAGGTCCAGACCGGAGAGCTCATCCATCTTGACATCCGTTATCAGTATATCGGCGGGCTCTGTGGACATAATTTCGATGGCCTTCCTGGGGCTCGTCTCGGTAATGACATCATAACCATGACGCTTCAGATACCTGGACAGCCCCAGGAGGATATCCTTCTCATCATCCACTATAAGGACCCTCTTCATTCGTAAGGCCTCCCTTTGAAATAAAGGGTGAAGGTCGTGCCCTTACCGGGCTCGCTGTCCACTTCCACTATGCCCTCGTTATCCTTTACAAGTTTATGGACAACATAGAGCCCCAATCCGGTCCCCTCTTCCTTTGTTGTGTAAAAGGGATAGAAGATCCTGTCCTGCTTATCCTTCGGTATCCCTACTCCGGAATCCACTACCTTTATATAGGCATACTTCCTGGTTGCGTCTGCAAACACGCTGGACATTCCCGTTTCGATTTGAATTTTACACCCATCCACCCCCCTGCATGCATCTATTGCGTTCAGCACCAGATTTATCAGAATCTGCTGAAGGTCCTTGGGATCCACGAATACTTCCACATCCTCCTTCTCGATATACTCTATCGAAACCCCCTCTCTGCTCGCCTGAGCCTCCAGTATGTTTATCACCTCCTCTATGACCTCCTTCGCCCGTATGTACCGGGGTCTGGAGGTGGAAGGCTTGCTGTAGAAGAGGAGCTTTGAAATCAAATCGTTAACCCTGTCCACCTGTCTGGAAATCCTCTGGGCCATTAACCTCTTCTCCCCATCCAGATCCTGAGCAAGGGTCTGGGCGAGTATCTTGACGCTCGCGAGGGGGTTTTTGATTTCATGGGCGAGGGCGGCGGCCATTATGCCCACCGAAGTAAGCCTGTCCACAAGGGACATGAGCTCCTGCATGCGCTTTTCGTTCGTTATATCGCGAAAGAGCACTATATAACCTTCCACATTGCGGGAAAAGGGCTTCATGTGAACCAGGAAGAACCTGTCCCCCACCTGTATCTCCACAGGGTCCCTGAAACCCCTGGTCTCATCCACCCTGGACAGGGCCTCCTCCATGAGCTTATCGATATCGCCAATCTCCCGTGCATATCTGTTCCTGTAGATGATGGAATTATTCCTGGAATCGTAAAGGACCACACCGTAGTCTATGGAATTGATGATCTCCTCGGCCAGACCGCTCTTTCTCTCCGGCTTCAGGGAAACATAGAACCCCTTCTCCACGGGTACAACCCGCATGTAGAAGGTCTTCGACTCCCCCTCCACGGTTTTCACCGGGACCCTGAGGCTCAGGGGCTGAAGATTCTTCCTGCTGTTTTCGAGAAGACTCCTGACCACCCGGGCATAGCCCGAGGGAAATATGGAGAGGAAGTCCTCCTCCTTTCCGAAATATCTCGATGCTTTAGTATTCCTGTCCACTATGCGAAACCGATTGTCCACCTCCAGAAGCAGATCACTGCTGAGGTCCAGCAATCTGCCTATAGAAACAACGCTCATCCTGCCTGTGCCTTCTTTACTATCTTATTCATCACCTGCTTTACGACACCATCCAGGGTCTGAAAGACCCCCTTTCCTTCCTTTGCAATAGCCTCGAAGTAGGGGACACCCAAGTGATTGAGATCCGACTGAAGAGTGGGAATATCTAAGATGCTGGGAAGATCCCTCTTGTTGTACTGAATAACGAAAGCCAGCGTCTCTATGGGGGTTTTGAACTCCTTGAGGGTCTCCACCATCTCGTTCATGATCTTTATATTGGCCTCCCTCCTGTCCACGGCGGAATCCGCAACGAAGACCACACCATCCGTCCCCTTGAGTACAAGCTTCCGGGAAACCCTGTAGAACTCCTGCCCGGGAACGGTGTACAGGTGAAACTTCACCTTGAATCCACCGGGGGCCTTTACCTCCACCGGCAGAAAGTCAAAGTACATGGTCCTCTCGCCCTTCGTGTCCACCGTTACCATCTCTCCACGGAACTGGGGATTGAGTCTTCTGTAGATGTATTTCAGGTTGGTGGTCTTCCCGCTCAGGGCAGGCCCATAGTACACGATTTTGACATGTATCTCCTTCTTCCTCTGGTCTATAAGCATACAGACATCCCCCTCCCCCATTTACTCCTCATCTAACAGGTCGGTAAAGGATAATCCCTCCAGGAATGAGGTGTCTCCACCGAACAGCTCCTGAACATCGGATTCGGAAGCGGAAGCGGCCTGCTCCAGTTCGTCTATATTCTTCTTTATGAGCTTCGCGGCCTTCCTCACTTCCACAAGAAGGAGACCCAGAGATGCATCGGTCGTTATGGAAAGGGCCAGAAGGTAATCCTTGGATATCCTGTACAGGAGGAGCATCCTCTCCTTCCCCTTCACATACACCTCCGAGAGGGAACCCCCCTTCAGCTCGGAGAGAACCGTGTCTCCCAGCCCCACCAGGGCTGCCGATATGGCCCCGAAGTTCTCCTCATTTATCTCCCCTCCCAGCTCAGAGGCCATCACGATTCCCTCCATATTGGCCACAGCGGCCGCCCTTATCTGGGGGACCTTCTTTATGAGGTCCTGCAGTATGGCTTCTATCTTTTCCATGTTAACCCCCTTAATTTAAAAGAATATCCCCGCAATAGAGCCCATGTGGGCGCCGGGATAAAGGTTTTCCGAAATTACGACCTCCTCCACAGTCTCCACGAGCAGGTACGGTGCCTTCAGATTATCCACTATTCTGCGCTGCTCCTCCACATAATCTTCCACACTCAAAACCTTCCTGCGCACATAGCTTTCGAATATGAGGGCCCCGTTGATCTTATCCAGCCGGCCCATAGCCCTTCCCATCATCTTGTCCACCGCCTCGTGCATCTCCTCGGTGCTCGATTCCATCAACCAGATGGAATCCCCCTCGTTCAGGAAGGCATTGAGCCTTATACCCCTCTCTGATATGTTCATGGGCAGAACAGCCCTGAATATACCCGGCTTATTCTTGTCAGCAACGGCAAACTGAAACCTGTTCAAAATCCTCGCCGCCTTAACCGGGTCCCTCAAATCCTCCTCGCTATAGCCCTTTCTGGACAGCACATCCAGAAGGGTGTAGAATGCGGGGTCGTCATCCAGGGATATGATCATGTCCCCCCTTATTCCGGTAATCTTGAAGGGCCTGACCGGATGGAATCCATGGGCCTGATCTATGTAGAATTTGACATCCGATTCCAGCTTTATGAGTATGGCATGGTCCGTATAGGTCTTGCCGTTGTATAGAAAGGTCTGGTACTCCATCTTTTGAGGATCCCCTATGATTCCACCCACTATTCCATCGAAGCTGTCGGCGAATTCCACCAGAGCGTTGTATGTATTCTCACCGGCAAGGGGAATGGAATTCGGCGCAAAGAACACCAGGTAATTATATTCCCTGCCGCTCGATGTTTCAAGGAGTTTCCCCACAGCCTCCTGTATGGCCCTTCTGGAACCCAGGGAGAATCCCTTGGCAATCTCCACGCGGGCCCCCACCCTCCTGGAAAACAGCCCCACAGCAACACCCCTCTCGGAGCCTTCCGAATGCGAAGCCGCAAAATTGTTCACTATAAGAACAATGGGCGTATCTCCCACCACGCTCCCGACAGCCTCATATACCTTTCTGTAATCGTAATCCGGGGTAGTCACCACTACCGCAAGGGAGTATTCCTTATCCTGCAGGAGGGATGAAGCCGCATTGGCGGCATCGACGGCGGCGGCAAAGTTCTTCTCCGAGTTGGAAAAGCCGGCACCGAAGTACAAATATGTCCCCGCCATTAACTGCTTTTTCGAAAAAACTACCCTATCCTTAAACTTATCCATAACGGCTTCACAATTATAAAGGATTGAGGAGGGGCAAAGTCTTGAAAAACATCTACTATGTGGGAGGTGTTGTGAGGGACAGGATATTAGGTGTTCCCACAGAGGATGTGGACATGGTCTTCGTGCCCGAAGAAGATGTGGAAAAGAGCATAAGGGATGTCATAAACTTCATGCAATCGAGGGGATATACCCTGAGAATGCGCACCCGCTTCAATACCCTGAAATTCGAGAAGGGGGGAAAGGTTGTTGATGTGGCAATGGCGAGGAGGGAAAAGTACACCCGCCCCGCAGTCCTCCCCGCGGTGGAGCCGGTATTCGACATACGGGAGGACCTGGCCCGCAGGGATTTCACCATAAACGCCATGGCCATGGATATGGAGGGGCGGATAATAGACCCGTTTCACGGAAGGGAACATCTGAGGAGGAGGGTTCTCGTGCCCATCTCCAGCTTCGTGGATGACCCAACGAGAATATTCAGGGGAATCCGATATGCCAGACGCCTCGGCATGAGATATTCAAGGAGGTTCCTCCAGCAGACTGCCCGGGGAAAGCGCTACATTCCCGACCTGTCGTTCTCCAGGATAAAGAACGAACTCGAACGCATAACCACGGAAAAGAACCGGCTGTACATGTGGAGGGACATACTGCACTGGAGACTGCTGGGGGAAGGCTCTTTTCCTTCCCGTCTTGGAGAAATCGAGCGCCTCATCCCCCGCACAAAGGAGATGTGGATCCTCTTCTTCACGGCTATGGGACTGAGCTTTCATAAAATGAAGGATATAACGCGCAGGGAAAAGCAATTCCTTCAGGCAATACCCCTGGCGCAGGAGAAGAACCCCATGAAAATACACAGATTCCTCTACAGCAGGGACATTTTCGTGTCCCTCATGCTGTATGCGAGAACGGGCAGAAGATT
>JALSOK010000129.1 GCA_026986535.1 Caldifarciminota bacterium | reverse complement strand
TTCTTCCTGTATTGCCTGACTTTCAGCCCCATAACCTCATCCTCCTCTGATTAGGGTCGTATGTGAAAACCTTAACCCCTTTTCCAAGTGCGAATTTTTTCGCCTCCTCAGACATATACCGGGCGGCGAGGACGGGGATGCTCTTCCTCTTTTCGGCTCTTTTCAGCAGGTTCTTTATCTTCCTCTCGAGCACATGCCCTTTATCCAGATAATTGGTTATTTCCAGGGAGAATACCTCTTCATGACTGCTCCCGTTTTCTGCTATGACTTCTGCCCTGATTACATAATCCTCTTTGCCCTCCTGGTAAAGGTCTGTATCAATCACCCTGGCACCCTTATAACCCAGTTCCCTCAGGTGTATGAGGAAAGCACCCAGAAGGCTCTTTTCACTTATCTCCGCCTTCGTGGTAAGGGCAACATGATAAATAAGGCTGGTGTTTTTCTTTATTTCCTCTGTATTGTCCTTTATTTCCTTCGTGTTTTCTGCTATTTCGTCGAGTTTATCGAGTTTATCGAGTTTCTCAAGTTTCTGATTCATCTGGCTTAGGGTCTCATTTATATTTTCAAGGGCCCTCAGGAATGGGTTGGAATTCTGCATATTGAAATTATAAGGCTCATCGGGATTGGAGAAAAGGGGAACATGTCGAAAGCGATAGGCAAGTTCCTGGTGCCTCTGGGCAAGTTCCTCCAGGAACTGGCGGAGTTTCCGGGGTGAGTTCAGAAGGTTGTAGATGGTTTTCCCTTCTTCGGTCTCCGGGGTCTCTTCGTTGATGAGGAAGCGAATTTCCCGGCCCAGAGATTTATGAAGGTCGTAATCCTCCCCGCCCTGGATCTTCGCCTTCATGAAGTCATATATGAAGGGCATCAGTCCTCCATTCCCAGCTCCCTCTTTATTTCCTCCAGCATCTTCCTGTCCTCTTCCGATAACCGGGCCCTCTTCAGAAGGTCAGGGCGCTTGAGGAGGGTTCTCTTCAACCGCTGATATCTCCTCCACTTTTCTATCTTCTCATGATGCCCCGAGAGGAGAACCCCGGGGACCTCCATCCCCATGAACTCCCTGGGACGGGTATAATAGGGGGCATCCAGAAGACCATCCTCGAAAGAATCGGTCCTCCAGGAATCGGGATCCGACATGGCGCCGGGCAGAAGGCGGGCCACAGCATCGAGGAGAACCATCGCCGGCAGTTCCCCTCCCGAAAGCACATAATCCCCTATGGAAATCTCCTCGTCCACGAAGGCCATTATCCGCTCATCTATTCCCTTGTACCTGCCGGAAATAAGGACAAGGTGCTCCCTTCGGGCCAGCTCCCTGACCTTCTCCTGATTCAGAAGCCGTCCCTGTGGGGATAAATATACCACATGGCTGGACTCGAACCCCTCCCTGGCTTTAGAAATTGCTCTGAACAGGGGCTCCGGCTTCATCACCATACCGGCCCCTCCCCCATAGGGCTCATCATCCACCTGCTTGGGATGGGGGGCGAAATCCACGGGATTAAAGAAGCGAACTCTCAGACTCCCGGACTCCATGGCCTTCCTTATGGGACCGAATTTCATTATGCACTCGAAGGCCTCCGGGAAAAGGGTAATGATGTCTATGTCCATAATCCTCTTCCTCCCGACATTCCCGCCTGAACCATCATTTCAATGGGGAAAACGCCATCAACCACCGCCCTTCTGCTTCATCTCCTGGATTTTGCTTTCTATGCGGCTCTTCCAGTCCGGGGTTGTGGTCAGGAATGCAAAACTATCAGCACTCTGGTAGGACATAATACGAACAACTTCCCTCAACAGGGCATTGGCTATGCTCTTCTGGAGGCTCAGGGCGAAGGGAGAG
>JALSOK010000128.1 GCA_026986535.1 Caldifarciminota bacterium | reverse complement strand
TTCTCCAGGATAAAGAACGAACTCGAACGCATAACCACGGAAAAGAACCGGCTGTACATGTGGAGGGACATACTGCGCTGGAGACTGCTGGGGGAAGGCTCATTTCCTTCCCGTCTTGGAGAAATCGAACACCTCATCCCCCGCACAAAGGAAATGTGGATCCTCTTCTTCACGGCTATGGGACTGAGCTTTCATAAAATGAAGGATATAACGCGCAGGGAAAAGCAATTCCTTCAGGCAATACCCCTGGCACAGGAGAAGGACCCCATGAAAATACACAGATTCCTCTACAGCAGGGACATTTTCGTGTCCCTCATGCTGTATGCGAGAACGGGCAGAAGATTCTTTCTCCGGTACTTCGAGAAAAGGGATGCATGCCGCAGGCGGATCAAAAACCTCAGAGGGGAGGAGTTCCACAGGGCGTGGCTCGAGTGCATCGGGGTTTGACCCTGACCCCATTCGGTTAATCCTTCTGTAAATTTTTAAAACCATGAAAACAGCCATTATAAGCGGAGTGAGTTCCGGAATAGGTCTCGAGGTGGCCAGAAGGCTCATCGCCGACAGGTATCTGGTCATAGGTTGCTCCAGGAATCGGCCTCCTGTAGAGGACATACTCTTCTTCAGATGCGATATAAGGAATACAAAGGAAGTGGAAGCCTTCTCCCGATTCGTGAAAGAAAAGGTCAGCCACATAGATGTGCTCATAAACAATGCAGGCATGACCTATGTGAAGAAATTCGAAGACTTCCGACCGGAGGAAATAGACGAAATCATAGAAACCAACACCACCGGCATAATGAAGAAGACCCTGCTTCTTCTTCCCCTCCTGAGAGAGGGGTCCATAATAATCAACCTGGGCTCCATCGCCGCAGTAATGCACTTTCCCGAGTGGTCCGTATACAATGCCAGCAAATTCGCCCTCAGGGGATGGAGCAGGGCTCTGCGAAAGGAACTGTCGGACAGGGGAATAAGGGTGACCCTCATAAATCCGGGGGCGGTCTGGACCCCATTCTGGGAGAAGATAGGATTCGAGAGGGCATACAATATGCTGAGCGCAGAGGATGTGGCTCAGGTGATCATGGATGTGATACACCTGCCTCCCCATGTGGATGTGGAAGAGCTGATCATAACCCATGTAAGGAGAGCCCATTGAGGATAGAGATTACCGAAGGCCGGTTCGTTAGAAGGGTATCCCGGGTCTCTGCGATAGTTCTGTACGAAGGGAGGGAGGAACTGGTTCACCTGAACAATACGGGTAAACTGCTCGACATACTTCAGCCGGGGGTTTCAGTGGCCCTCATGCCCATAAAGGGGAAAAAGACCCGGTTCCGCATAGTGGGGACGCGGGTGGATGACACCTGGTACACCCTCATAGATACCAACCTTCAGGAAAAAGCGGTAGTGCAATGGATCCAGGAGGGGAGGATTGGATGGCTCAGGGGGTATCGGGTTTCGGGGAAGCATGTAAGGGTGGGAAATTCCAGGATAGACCTGCTTCTCAAGAACGAAGAGGGGGAGGAACTGTTTCTTGAGATAAAGAGTGCTGTCTTCTACTTTCCGGAGGACTCCAGCGCCCGCTATCCAGATACAGTAACAGAAAGGGGCCAGAAGCACATAAGGGAACTGTCGAACTTACCGGGCAAAGGGGGCATCCTGTTCGTCGCCGCCCATCCGTATGCCCGCCTATTTCGACCCTGCTTTCTGGATCCCATGATTCCTCCGCTCCTCGAAAATGCCCGGAGAAAGGGGGTAATACTCAGGGGAATATCCCTTGCCCTCAAAAGGGATGGAAAGATAGAACTCCTGAACGACGACCTGCCTGTTATCCTCCCCTGACGCCCACGAAAGCCGACCCGCTACCGCTCATAAATACCAGCGGATACCTTCTGCGGAGCCTGCTTCTGAATTCCTCCAGTTCGGGCATGAGCTCCAGCGCCACCCTTTCGAACACATTCTCCACAGCCCTGCCCAGAGCCTCCAGGTCCCCCTTCTCGATTGCCCCGAGCACTTTACTGATTCTATCCTCCGCATATCCCTGCGAAACGAACAGACCCCTCCTGCTCACCTCCGCATACATCCGGGCTGTGCTGAGGTGTACTCCAGGGAAGTGGGCCTCCATTTCGAATGAAACCGCCACATCCACCCCCTCTACCTCCTCCCCCCTCCCCCTGCCTATGGCCACCCTGTGGCCGGAAAGGAAGAAAGGGACATCTGCTCCCACCCTGGAACCCAGGTCCATCAACTCCCGGACGCCCAGATTCAGCCCCAGGTAGTCGTTGAGGAACAACATCACGGCCGCCGCATCCGAAGATCCCCCTCCCAGACCGGAGCCGGCAGGTATCCGCTTCCTTATAAGGACCTTCAGTCCCAATTTCCTTCCTAAAGCCCCTTCGAGGAGTTTTATGGCCCTGTAAACGGTATTCTCCTGGAGGGGAATGTCCATTCCATCCACCCTGATCTCAAGGGACCCGCACTGCTCCACCTCGATGGTGTCGTAAAGAGTATCCAGAAGGACAAACACTGTCCTTATCTCGTGAAAACCATCGGGGCGCCTTCCCAGAACCCACAGGCCCAAATTGACTTTGGCAGGTGCCCTGAGAACAGCCCTCACCTGCAAAGTTTAATGTTCAAACCCTGGCCAGGACCACGATACGCTCCCAGGGAGGGTTTTCGGGAGCCATAATTTCGACGGATTTGACGGGGAATCCCAGGATACGATGTATCCCCCTGCGCGACGGCTCACCGGATATGTCCTCCAGGGCGAATAAATCGAATCGAGGAGAATCCTCCTCCTCGACTCTCCAATCGAGAGTATTCTCAGCCGAAAACCTGAGGGGCAAAAGCACCAGCACCATCCCCATACCGACCAGCCTGATGAAATCCCTTCTACTCATATCCGCCTAATTTTAATCCATCTCCTGAGCAGATGTATCGCCGCCGTCAGAATAATCAGGTAAGAAACTACTACTGGAGCTGAAAGGGTGAAATTCACGGGGGGAAGGGGCAGTCCCGAGAGCAGATGAACCACCCCGACGAGCAGCACCACACAGATGTGCAGGAAGGCCCAAACGGGCGGCAGAAAGAACAGGGCAAGGGAGAGCACCGAAGAGAGAATCACGATAAAGGTGAGGGGAACGGTAATCAGAGAGGAGAAGAAAAAGAAGGGATACGCCTGATGAAAATGC
This sequence comes from Caldifarciminota bacterium, assembly GCA_026986535.1. Classification (GTDB taxonomy): domain Bacteria; phylum Hydrothermota; class Hydrothermia; order LBFQ01; family DSFT01; genus S143-66. The sequence continues at coordinate 4,954 of JALSOK010000128.1, read as the reverse complement.
ATAAGGAGTATAGGGGTGGAGTACAGCTGGGCCGAAATGGCCACTTTCAGGGGGTCCAGCACATACCTGTGGAGCAGGGTGCCTCCTCCGTAGCGGAATGTATATAGAATTCCGAAAGTGGCAGCGTAGGAGAGCTGAAATCCGGCCCTGAAGGCATCGGAAGGGTCGATGAGGAGAGTGATTATCCCGGCCAGGCCAAGTATATTGAGGGCCGGCGTCCTCCTCTCCAGAAGTCTGGCGATGGAATAGACCAGCACGAACAGAAAGGCCCTGAGGACGGAAGGGGGAAACGAAATCATCCACGCGTAAAGGCCCACAAGTATGGAGGCGATGAAGTACCTCCATCTGAGGGCAGGTATCAGGAAAGACAGGAGAAATGAAAATACCAGGAAAAGCAGGCCAGTATGCAATCCGGAGATGGCAAGGAGGTGAAAGTTGCCCGTCCTGCGGAATTCCTCCCTTACATCCCGGGGGAGCTCCCTCCTGAGGCCCAGGAGCAGAGCCCTCACCATATAGTAGTCCAGCGGATGTATGACCCTCCACCGGATGAATTCGTCTATTTTCAGAACCACGGATGTGGTCGTCTCCACTCTGCGGGCCTTCCGAATCAAAAGGGAATCCCCCTCTATTTCACCCTCCACCTCGTAGATTCCGGGATACAATCGGCTCTGGTATATGCCCATTCCTTTAATGATCGCCATTCCCCTGCGGGGAACCACAACCCGCATCGGCTCACCCGCAGTTCCACTTCGAACGAACAGGTAAAATCGAAGGCCTCCAAGGAGGGGAACCAGAAGAAGTAGAAACCACCTGCTCCTGATGGAAAGGACCAGGGCTAAAATCCCCGGTACGATAGAGGCCCGGATGGGCATCAATATGCCGGTAAAGAAAAGCAGAGCCAGGACGAATGGAAAATACTTCCTGACCGTCCTCTCCAATTTATCAAAGTATAAAGGACCATCCAGGAACCTCGACCCCTTCCAGATCCGATGATACAAATTCCACTTTATACGAATCACTTCCTGCTGTATACTTTGGGTGGTTCGATATGCTCTCTACAATTATTGCCCTCACCTACCTGTGGGACGGCCGCAGTCTGTACACCATAAGAGATGCGCCCCGGCAACTCCTGGATTCACTGGTCTCATCGATAAACCTTTCCTTTTCCCGCCCCTCCTTCCCCATGCTGAGGGAATTGAGGGACAGCCTCGTGCACAGAAACCAGACTGCACCTCTCCCCTACGAATCCCTGCCCGTAAAAATCGATATAGCGCAGTCCATCCGGAACATGGGTAAGAAGAAGCTAACCGACATGGAAATAATAGCCATTCTCCATAGAGTGGCAACCGCATACGGCCTGCATGGGAGAATATACTGCGCCGTGAAGTACGACACGAAGACAAGCGACATCTATCCATTCGATCTGACTCCCCTGTATGGAACATTTTACTACGGATGCTATCCCCTGCTGGTGATAGACGAGGTAAACATACTATCGCCGAGAAAGTTCCACACCACGACCCTCCTCCCGGACCTGGTAAGATTTCCAGAGGAGATATTTAGAGTAGATGCTCCACCCCTGATTCACCAGCTAAAAGGATTCAGATGTGCATTTGTGGAGTCCATCGAAAGGGACTCGAAACCATCACCTCAGGAATTTCGAATCCTGAAGTAATCTGCCAACTCCCCTAAAGGAACTTCCACCTGTTCCCTCGTTTCCATATTCTTCACGGCCACGGTTTTTCTCTCCACTTCATCCTCCCCCACTATTACAACCCACTTTATTCCCCTTGAGGAGGCATAGGAGAGCTGTCCCCTGAGGTCAGCATCACCCGCGTACACATCCACATTCAGGAATTCCAGCTCCTTCCTGACTCGAAAGACATACTCCATGATCTCCGCCGATGCGTTCCTGTAAGCTATGAGTACATGGGCATAGGTGGATGGAATTCCCTTCAGCAGACCCAATTCTTCCATCGCCGTTATGAGCCTGTCTATGCCTATGCTTCCACCGACAGCCGGAACGGGGAATCTGGTGAACACCTCTATCAATCCATCGTATCTGCCTCCTCCGGCAACACTCCCGATTCTCAAATTGTTGAGGACGACTTCGAAGACCATTCCGGTATAGTAATCCAGCCCCCTCGCAAGGCTTACATCGAATTCGGCCTCCCGGACCCCCAGCATCTCAAGATACCGGAATATATGACCGAGGTTCTCGAAGGGGGCCTTTCCGGAATCCCCCACGAACCGCAGAACCTCTTCCATGGAAGGGGAACTCTCTATGAGACCCACTATGGCATTCACCACATCCTCCCCAAATCCCTTCTCCAGATAGAGCCTCCTCACCCCATCGATGCCCACCTTATCCAGTTTATCCAGTATGCGGGCCATCTCTATCTCCATATCCCCTTTCAGGCCGAGGCGACGGGCTATCGCCCCCAGAAACTGCCTGTGATTTACCCGTATGGTGAAGTCAGAGATTCCCAGTTCCACCAGCGCATCCCTTATGGCAGCTATGATCTGGGCATCGGAAAGGGGATTCCTGGAGCCTATGGTATCGATATCGCACTGATAGAATTCCCTGTACCTGCCCTTCTGGGGCTTTTCTGCCCTCCATACCGGCTGAATCTGATACCTTTTGAAAGGCCTGGGCAGGTTTCCCTGATTGGAGGCAAAGAATCTGGCAAGGGGGACGGTCAGGTCGTACCTCAATCCCACATCCCTGTCCCCCCTGTCCCTGAACCTGTAGATGAGTTTTTCCTCTGCCCCGTATTTTCCGGACAGAACATCCCACGACTCGATGGCGGGAGTCTCTATGGGATCGAAACCGTGCCGGCGAAATACGGCCTTTATCTTCTCGAACAGGACCTCCCGCCTTATCTGCTGAGGGGGGAGGAAGTCCCTCATTCCCTTGAGGGGCTTCAGGCCTGCCATTCCCTGTCTTCCTCTTCTTCCCTCCCGATTATCGGCCTCTCCTGGGGTATCCTGCTTACATCCTTGCGGGAAATCCTGGGATACTTCTTCCTTTCGGACATGCCGGAAGCGATAACGATTATCCTGACCTCATCCTCCAGATCCTCGCTCTTGGATATACCTATGATCATCTCCGGCTCGTGGATTACGGCTCCACCTCCGGCCACCTCCTGCATGATCCTGTTCATTATGAGATCCAGTTCGTCCCCGGTGAGCTCGTACTCTTCGCTGTCGCTGGTCTCTATATTAACCAGAATCCTCTTCGCGCCGCGAACAACGGAGCGTCCGCTCTCCAGATCCAGAAGGGGATTATTTATGGCCTTTCTGACAGCCTCCTCAGCCCTGTGCTCACCACGCCCTATACCCTCTCCGATTATGGCCTGACCACTGCCCTGAAGGACAGCCCTCACATCCTCGAGGTCCACATTGATATATCCGGGTTTCCTTATGATGTCAACGAACGCCTTCACCGTTTTGTAGAGTATATCATCCGCAAGGGCGAACATCTGGGTAATTCCCACCCTCCTGTTGTTCTTCTCCTTCAGGAGCTTATCGTTGGCGATAACTATGAGGGAATCCACCTTATCCCTGAGCTCCTCTATCCCCTTATTGGCCTTCCTCGCTTTGGCGGGTCCTTCGGCCTTGAAGGGCTTGGTTACTATGGCTATGGTCAGTATCCCCATTTCCTTTGCAACTCCGGCGATCACAGGGGTGGCTCCGGTTCCAGTTCCTCCACCCATTCCCGCAGAAAGGATCAGTATATCCACACCGGTCAGGAGTTCCCGTATTTCGTCTATCGATTCCTCTGCAGCCTTTCGCCCCTTCTCCGGATTGGCCCCGGCACCGTGACCGCGGGATACGGTCTTTCCAAGGTGAAGCTTGTAGTCGGCAGCGCTCTGCTCCAGATGCTGTGAATCAGTATTGGCAGCCACAGTCACCACTCCGGATATCCCTTTCCTTATCATGTAGTTCAGGGCATTAGTACCACCTCCGCCCACTCCCATCACCATTATTTTTGCGTCGTTCACCCATTCGTTTTCCACATATTCGATCTCCGGCAAATCCATCATAAAACCTCCTTTAATATTCCCCTAATTTTAAGGGTACACCCGGACTAAAAGAGCTCCTTCAACTTCTCCATCAGGCTCCGGAGCAGGCCACCGCCGCTCCTGGACCCTTCTATAGAGGTGGTGCCAGGGGATTCGAAGTAATACCTTATGAGTCCGGAAAGCACCCCATATCTGGGATTGTTGTGGGCCTCATCCAGAGTGTACACATTGGGCAGGCCCACGGTCACCCCCATGCTGAATACATTCTCGGCCACCACATCTATGTTCTCTATGAGGGCACCGCCTCCAGTAATGTAAATCTGGGGTCTGTCCAGCTTCGAATAAACATCGATCTGATCCATGTTGGATTTTACGGTGGCAAAGAACTTCTCCATATTGCTGGATATGATTGCAGAGACCGTCTTCAGGGGTATCCTGTGGACGAATCCCCGCCTCCTGTCCAGCAGTTCTATGGTCTCTTCCATGGTGTAATAATCCTCTTCGACGAGAATCCTGGATTTCATCAGCAGGTCCTCTGCCAGCTCCCTCGTGAGGCTGAACTTGGCCATCAGATCCCTCAGAAGGAGCTGGGACAGCCCCTTTTCCTCCACCAGGGTGTAGTATATGGAGCCCCTGTTCCAGATGGAAATGTAAAACAGGTCCCTTCCTATGTCCATAAGTATCGCCCCCTCGGAGCGATCCTCCTCATCCAGAACCCCATAGCTCTCAACGATCGGGCTGAAGTAAAAGTCCACATCTCCCACCTCGGCCGCCTGAAAGACCGAGCGGAAATTCCTCAGGACGCCCGCATCCACGCTTATTATATAAGCCTTGACCTTGAGGCTCTTCCCGTACATCCCTATGGGGTTCCTGACTGTACCGGTCTCGGGCTTGTCCACGATGAAAACATGGGGGTGCACATAGACAAT
>JALSOK010000127.1 GCA_026986535.1 Caldifarciminota bacterium | reverse complement strand
CTCATAATACCGGGAGCCACGATTCTCCTCTGCCAGCAGGTGCGCCTCCTTCAATCTCGCGAGTGCCTGACTGAAATCCTCTATCTGCTTCTTCAGAGCCATTCTATTCCTTCCTCCGTCACCCTGTCCCTCAGGTAGGGGGCCCTGCTCAAATCCACTATGCCCACCTTATAGGGAAGGTTGCTCTCCTCCAGTATGGCCCGAAGGACGGCAATCCTGTCCGAAATGTCCTCCTGTGAGAGGATGGCGATATCAATATCGGAGCCCTCCACATGGGCACCCCTCGCCCTCGAACCGAACAGGTACACCTTCACCCCGCATCCTTCGAAGTACTCCTTCAGAAAGCGCTTCAAATCTTCAATGGTCATTATCCGCACCGTCCTCCACATTCCCCGGAACAATTTTACAGGGGCGGAAGAGGGACCCATCAGACCCCCTTCCTCCGCCCCGCTCTCCAGGACTCATACACCGAATAAACGGTGGGAATGAAGAACAGGGTTATGACTGTGGAAAATGTGAGACCCCCTATGACAGCCACCGCAAGACCCCTGTAGGTTTCGGCCCCTATGGACCTGTCCAGAGCCATTGGCAGAAGGCCCAGTATCACCGTTATCGTGGTGATGAGAATGGGTCTGAGCCTTCTGGATGCTCCCTGTATGACCGCTTCCAGGAGATCATATCCGCGTCCCTTGAGGATGTTCATATAGTCGGTCATCAGGATGGCATTGGAAAGGGCTATTCCCATGACCATTATCATTCCCACGAAGGCATTGGAGGAAAGGGGCTCGTTCCACAGGATGAGAAACAGGGCCACACCAACGAAGGCAAACGGAACCGAAAGCATTATTATCGCGGGATACACGAAGGATTCCAGCTGTCCGGCCATGATTAAAAAGAGCAGGACCAGTCCCATGATGAGGGCAACCATGAGCTGTCCGAAGGCCTCCCTCTGTCTCTTCACCGCGCCCGCCAGCTCTATATCCACTCCCGGAGGCAGGGTCATCTGTGAAAGGACCGCTTCCACATCCCTTACCACCTCTCCCAGCGCTTTCCCGTAGTAATCTGCCTCCACGCGCACCACCCTGCGCTTGTTGATCCTCTCGATGGAAAGGGGGCCGTATCCGAATCGGACCTCCTTTATGAGATCACCCGCATATACCATCTTCCCTGAAGGGGTGGGAATCATGAGGGTCCGGATTACATTTATGTCCTTCCTGTACCTGTCGTTCAGGCGCACATTTATGGGTACATCCTGTCCCTCCAGTGTTATGCTTCCGGCATCCTGACCGAAGATGGCACCCCTTATGAGCATACCCGCCACGGCAGGGGTCAGACCATAGGAGGCCAGCTTCTCTCTGTCGAACAGGATCTGAAGCTCAGGACGGGATGTGGAGCGGGAAATACTGATGGCAGTCAGCCCCTCTATCCTCTCCAGTTTATCCTTGATTACGCGGGCTATAGAATCCGTCGTGGGAATATCGTATCCGTAGATTTCTATGGAAATATCCTTTCCCCCTCCGAACATGATGCGGTTCGCATTGTTGCCCGCCGACACCTCCAGCTTCTCGGGGCCGGGTATACTGCTGAGCTGTTTATTCAGGACGGCGGCCACCTCCTTATCCCTGAGGGGCACATCCTCTTTGATCTTTATGAAGCAGGTGGCGAAATTGCTGGATTCCACATTGCCGAAGGTGGAGGCAAAGCCCTTGGAGGAAGGACCCACGCGGCATGAGGTGTATTCCACATAGGGACTGGATTCGATAATATGTAAAGCCTCATCGAAGACCTTCTTTGTAACTTCGAGGCGCGTCCCCGGAGGCATGAGCATCTCCATCGTCACACTGCGGGACTCGGGTACCATAAGGAACTCCACCTTCACGAACCTGAAGAGGCCCATACCCAGCAC
>JALSOK010000126.1 GCA_026986535.1 Caldifarciminota bacterium | reverse complement strand
AGAACATTCATCTCACTCCTCAGGAGCCCAATTTCATCCTTGAGATCCTCTATCTTATATTTACCTGCGGTTCCCGTTTCCACCAGAACCTTTTCTCTTTCTAACTTCTTTCGAAGCATGTCCAGCCTCAACTGCATGTTCTTCTCTTTATCAAGCAGGGCTTCCTTCTTCTTCTGAAGAACTTTAATCTGAAGGGAAAGGTAGGATGTATCTAAAAGCGCAAGGATACTTCCCGAATCCACATGTTCCCCCTCCTCAACCCCCATATACAGAATCTTTCCAGATATGGGAGCCCTCATTGTCAAATCATCGCATCTAATATAAGCCCTCGATGTGACAACCTCGCCGGAGGTTCTGACATAAAAGTATGAAATTATGGCTATTAGAGAAAACAAAACAATTATCCGTAAAAATTTACCCATCGCTCTCCTCCTGCTTCTTAAATATGCTTATCAATATGTCATCTGGATCAGTAATCCCCAGGTGAATCCCTTCGACTTCCTCATCCAGACCGAATTTCCTCAGGTATGCTGCCATCTCCTGCGGTCGATTGGGAAGATTCGCGATAATCTTTCGCTCCTTCAGGAGTATTTCCAGTTGGATGTTTCCATATCTGAAGATTCTGTCCGGAGAATCCACCATAACCAGCCTTCCTCTGAAAAGTATTCCCACGATATCACATTTGGAAATCTCATCCACGAGATGAGTGCTTACAATTATAGTTTTTCCCTCCCGCTTTAAGCGACGGAAACTTTCCCAGAATTTCTTTCTCAAATACGGATCCAGAGCAGCAGTAGGTTCATCCAGTATAAGCACTTATGGATCATGGAGAATCGATATGGCAAAAGAAACCCTCCTCTTCAATCCGCCGGAAAGGGCATACACTGGAGAGTCAGACCTGTCTCCAATCTCTACAAAATCGAGAACCTCCCTTATTCTACCCACATCTCCGACCCCCATCAATCTGGCAAAGAATTTGACATTCTCTTCCACAGTGAGATCCTCATATAGGGCAAATTCCTGGGGCATGTATCCAATTCTGCGGCTGATAGCCTTTCTGTGACGAATGGGATCCATTCCCATTACATTCACCCTCCCGGACGAAGGCTTCAATGTCCCCACCATAGCCCTTATCAATGTGGTCTTTCCAGAACCATTGGGACCTACAAGACCGAATATAATTCCCTTTTCAACCTTAAGGTTGATGTCTATGAGAGCAGGAAAACTTATATAAATGGTCAATCGCCACCATTTCCACAGTTATAAAGACCTTTAAACTTTACGCATGAGAATAGGGATTCTGGCGATTCAGGGGGATGTGGAGGAGCACGAAGAAATTCTCCACAGATTGATGGTGGAAACAAAGAGGGTCAAGCTTCCAGAGGATTTAAAAGATGTGGATGGCCTCATAATTCCAGGAGGGGAATCCACCACATTCCGGAAGATTATGCTCAGAAGCGGCATGTTCGACGCCCTTCTCCAGTTCGATAAGCCAATTATGGGGACCTGTGCAGGAATTATCGTGATGGCAAAGGCGCTTGCCAACGAAGAAGAACCCTATCATACACTGGGGAAACTGGCCATAGAGGTGGAGAGAAACGCCTACGGCAGACAGAGGGAAAGCTTCGAGGCCCAAGTGGAATACTCCTTCGACGGTGCGGCAAAAGTGGCCTTCATAAGAGCACCAAAGATAACGGGAATCCTTTCGGACGATGTGGAAATCATCGCCAGACTTGGGGACGAAATCGTGGGGGTCAGGGATGGAAAGAATGTGGGACTGACATTTCATCCAGAAATCACAGGAGACACCACTGCCCACGAATACTTTCTTAACATCGTGAAAGGGGAATAGATGCTTCTTTTCATACTATCGCAGAACCCGGTCATAGATACGCTCCCGGTGGACACCATTGCAGGCCATTCCCCCATGAGGGCCGCCGTCCTCTCATTAGCCCTTCCGGGGGGCGGGCAGTTTTACAACAGGCAGTACCTGAAGGGAACACTGATAGGGGGTGGAGAGATCTTCCTCTGGTCCACCCTCTTTTACAGCATAAGAAGATACAGGCAGACCCAGCAGGAAGGGTACTTCTGGACAGCCACCAGTGCCATGGTGGGACTGGTATGGCTGAAGCTATTTTCGACTACAGATGCTTACATCGATGCCCAGTTCATAGTGGCGGAGAATCGGATGAAAACGATAAAACTTGAGATATACACCACGCACTGATATAATCAGAACATATCCATTCCCAGAAGGCGGAAGATTTCGGAATCCTCCACTTTTCTCCTCTCTATGGCCTTCTCTATATCCCTGAACTCCTCCACATCCTGAAACCCTATCTCGTTCAGTATATCCCTGAAGTAAAGGAGAACCTCATACATTGCTTTTCTATCCAGCAACTCGATTATTCTCCTCATCTTATCATCCACATCCTCCCCCTCCTTAACCAGCTTCCGGGTATCCTCCACGAAATCCCGAAGAACCCCTATAAGATAATCCTCACCCCCGTACTCCTCATCGAGTATGGCCAGCGTCTTCTGAATTCTCCTGAGACGCCTGAGGGCCTCCTGCCTCGTCATGGGAAAAGTTTATAGTTCTTTCACTCCTCTGTGAAGGTGTCGATAATGGTCTCTATGACGAACAGGACAACGGAAACTATATTGGCAGCAAGTGCCCCATAGGCCAGACTTATGGCCTCGTCCACATTCCCCAGGAAGAAAACGAAGATGGCAGGTATAAGATGTAAATCCGCCACGAGGCTCGTCGCCAGTAGCTCTGTGGAAAGGACCCTGCTCTCCCCCACCTTGAGTATGGTGGCGGTTAAATTGGCGAATACAGTGATAACGATTTCTATCGGATGCGGGTAAATCAAAAAACTGATGTTCGTGGTCAGGGCCATCAGTATGAAGAAATGGTTGAAAATCCTCTTAAAACTCATTTCTCCACCTCCTTTTCCCTGAATTCCCTTATATCCCTTTCCTTTCCAAAGATGATGAGGACATCCCCTGAGTGAATACGGGTATTACCCCTCACATTGACCTCCAGCTCCCCATCAGCCCTCCTTATCCCGATGATGTTGACTCCGTACTTCCGTCCTATATCCAGTTCCATCAGGGTCCTATTGGCATAGGGAGAATTTTCATCCACATACAGTTCCACTATATCCACATCCGATTCCTCCGCAAATACGATTTTATCGAATAGATGGGTAATGCGGGAGGATTCAGGATGCAGTATATGGGCCACCATTCTCGAAGCGAGGACCTGTTCCCTGTCCACAACCCTGCTCGCCCCCATCTGGTAGAGCTTCTCCACCAGCTCCTCATTGGACACCAGAGCATAAATATGGAACTGGTCGTCCGGACGAATAAGGCGGGCACTGGAGACTATGGCTATGGCTTCGGCATCATCCCGGGAATTCACCACGAGACCGCTGGCCCGCTTTATACCGGCAGCGTATAGGTACTCGTCCCTGTATGGAACGCCGAATATGTAGTAGTCGATGCCGTGCTCCCTCAATTCCTCCTCCAGAGAAGGGTCACCCAGTACTACAACGGTCTTTATGTCCTTCCTCTCGAGGTACTTTACGAGCCAGCGGGTCACCTCATCATAACCCGTCACAATATAATGGTCCTTCAGGTCCTTTATGGAATTGAGCATCATGATCCTCCTGTAGATTGCCACAACATCCTTTTTAAAGAAAACCCTCACGATTACAGTCGCAGATGTGGTGAATATGCCTATTCCCCACAGGGCGAGGAAGGTGGTGAAGATTCTGCCTGTGGGGGTATCGCTCCCCGCCACCACCTCCCCGTATCCAATGGTCCCAATTGTTATGACAGTCATATAGAGGGAATTGATAAAGTCTCCTCCTGAGAGATACATGTAGCCCAGCGTCCCCACGAAAAGGGCGAAGTTCAAAAGCAGAAGAGGAATCTGTAGCTCGGCCAGGGCTTCCACGAGCCTCCTTTCGTATCTCCGAAGCAAAATATCGCTCTTTCGCCTACGGAATCTCTTCAGCCTGAACCTGCGAGGCATCCGGAGGGAATTTTAAACCAGAATCCCTTTATAATTTGTCATGGCCAGGGTCAATAGATTTCCCAAAATGGCAGCACTTCAAAAGTTCAGAGCACTGAAGCTGGGATACGATGAAAAGACCGCAGAGGCAATAGGTATAGCCGAAGCCCTGAAGTACGCCATATTCAAGAATCTATCTAAATACCGCAGAGGCATAGAAAGGGAGAAAGAGAAGCCGGAGAAAAAGGAACTCTACGAAAAACTCGACTGGGAGACCTTCAAAACATTCCAGCTGGCGGCAAAGGATGGTCTTCCATTCGTGGGAGGAAAAGTGGAAACACCCGAAGATTACAGGAAGGCAGTGTTCGGTAAATTTGGGGAGGATGTGGGAAAGCGCATAGAGGAATGGGCACACAGAATCATAGAGGCCACTCCCCGGGAGTACCTGGGGGACGAGCGAAAATTCTTCAATTATGTATGGAAACCCCACAGGGATGACCCTATAGAATATTAGATAATCCCACTGCCCAGTATATCGTGAAGGTGTATTATGCCAATGGGTCTTTCCCCTTCATCCACAACCGGCAGGACCATGATTTTGTACTTCTCCATCATATTCAGGGCCTCCCCCACGAGGGAATCGGGAGATATAACTTTGGGATTGCGGGTCATCGCATCCCGGACCCTGCCGTTGTTCAGGTCGTAGCCTTTTTCGATATAGCGCCTTAAATCACCATCGGTTATGATACCGACGATTCTTCCATTCTCATCCACAACAGTGGTCGCGCCGAACCCTTTACTGGTCATCTCCAGGATGGCCTCCCTCATGGATGCATTCACACTCACCTTCGGAACCCTGTCCCCGGTATGCATTATCTCCTTTACCAGCTTCAACTTCCTGCCCAGCAGGCCTCCGGGATGCAGGCGGGCGAATTTTTCCTTCGTGAAACCCCTGAGTTCCAGAAGAGCAATAGCAAGGGCATCCCCCAGGACCAGCGTCGCCGTGGTGGATGCGGTGGGAGCCAGATTCAGAGGACACGCCTCCCTATCCACCTTCACTAAAAGCAGTATATCGCTCTTGCGGGCAAGGGTAGAACGCTCATTTCCAGTAATGGCAATCAGGGGAACACCCACGAATTTCACATAGGGAATAAGGGAGAGGATTTCGGAGGTCTCACCGCTGTTGGAAATGGCCATTACCACATCATCCTGAGAAATGATCCCCAGGTCTCCGTGCAGGGCATCCGCAGGATGCAGATATACAGCAGGTGTTCCGGTGCTCGACAGAGTGGAGGCTATCTTGTGGGCCACCTGCCCTGACTTGCCTATGCCGGTCACTATCACCTTTCCCCTCGAATCGTATATGGTTCTTACCGCCCTCACGAACTGCTGATCTATGGACTTCTCCAGATTGTCCAGGGCTTCCTTCTCTATACTGATTGTCCTTAAAGCACTTTCGATGATTCTATCATCCATCGAGCCCCAAAATGTTAAAGGAATAACACCGGCGGAAGGGGAGCGACATGCATCGCTGAGCAGTCGATTTCCGGTCCGGATATAATTCCGGATAAAATTTGAGCTTCAGGCAACCACATATTTTAACAGGTATGCAATGTTTTTTGAATTAAATAACTATGCATCAGGTATTTATCCATGTTCAAATTTGACAAAGTCATGTGAATCCATTAAAATTAATGAATGGTTTTGTTTGTACTTACATGGGTCGGGGCATACTACAACCCTTTGCCGGGGGAGGCATCCGCCGCAGAAAAAGAAACCCCGAGAAAACTAGTAATCCCCGATGAAGGGAGAATACATCCAGTAAACAGGGCTCCGGTCGGGAGCAGGTTTCAATCGAACAGGCCGACAGTAAATACCTGGTCCTTCCTGGGGCCGGAATTGATAGATTCCCTGGACTGGTCCGATGGTAAGGCTTCCGGAAGAGTGAGCTATATACTGGTCAACCCCCTCAACCCCTCCGTTGTTTACATTGCGGCAGCAGGAGGGGGAGTATGGAAGACCACGGATGGCGGAGACACCTGGTTTCCCGTAGGGGACAACCTAACAGCCCTTACATCGGGCGCACTGGCCATGAACCCATACGACACTGCCATAATATTCTACGGAACAGGCGAAATGCATTATTGCGGGGACTGTTTCATAGGGGACGGCCTGTTCAAAAGTACGGATGCCGGAAATACATGGACGAAACTGGCGGGGGTTGAGGATGTAGGCGTCTATATAAGTCGAATCGTGGTCCACCCCAACGATACCAGCAGGATTATACTGGCCACGAACAACGGAATCAGGATTTCCACGGATGGGGGGCAGACCTGGTCCGCAGCCAGCTTCGATGTTCCACTGGGAAGCGGAGCATACGATAATATGACCGACCTCGTCTACAGACCGGATGCTCCGGATACCATGTTCACCCTGTCCACAGTAGCAGATGCGGACAGCGGAGGGGTTTATGTTTCCTATGATGGGGGCTTTAACTGGAGCCGGATAAACGCATTCCCCTACAATGGGTTCAACGGATTCGTGAGAGGTCAGATTGCCATCGCCCCTTCGAACCCCGATGTTATGTACATATCCTTCTCGGACATATACGGAAACCTTTATGCGTTCTACAAATCCACCGATGGAGGCATCACATGGAGCGATATAACCAGCAATGTCCCGGAATATCTATGCGGTCAGGGCTGGTATGATCAGGCCCTCGAAGTACATCCCCTGAATGAGGATGCGGTGTACGCGGGAGGGGTTCATAACTACGGCAGTTCCTGTTCATACGGGTTAATCAGAAGTACAGATGGGGGAAGCAGCTGGGACGAAATAGCCGGGTCCGTCATACATCCGGACATCCATGATATCGCATTCTCTCCCTCAGGAGATACCCTGTGGGTGGCAAGCGACGGGGGAATATGGGTCAGCTATGATGGAGGAGACACATGGGTAAACAAGAATCAGGGTCTGGGTATAACGCAATTCTACACAGTATCGGTTAACCCCGTTGATAATTCTCTTGTTCTGGGTGGCGCACAGGACAACGGGACTCCCATAATGTACAACGGCACATACTGGGTTGAAGTGGATGGTGGGGATGGCGGCGCCAATACATGGCTCACACAGGGTGGAACCTCCGTCCCGGATACATTCTTCACCTCCTATGTTACGATGCTCTATGTGAGCAGACGCAGACTCACTTCCGGATATCCCGAACCCTCAAACAGCCTCGAGGACAGCGATGTGGGAAGCAACACGGGAGGCTGGTGTAGAACCTTCGGATGGAGAACAGACTGCGAAACCGCGGCATGGTGCACCGCTCCCCTCCTGTACGATACCCTCAATGGCATCCTGTATGCGGGGACCGTGAGACTTTACAGATCAACGGATGCGGGAGCCACATGGACCGCCATAAGCGATTCTCTCGTCGCCAACTCCGGAGCCGACGGCTACTATCTGCTTTCCGTGGGAATAACCGCCAGTTCTGACACAATATACACGGGATCAAACGATGGATATGTGGGATTCACCCCCGATGGCGGACTGAGCTGGTACGATGTCTCTCCCGACTGGTCGGCATATTCGTATCCACCCTCGATTTCAGATATACAGGTGGCCCCGACAAATGGAAAGGAGGCATTTCTATGCGTGGGAGATGAGTGGGGATACCCGAGCATATGGCCCAGGGTGCTCTATACAAACGATGCAGGCAACACATGGATTGACATTTCGGGGAATCTACCGGAGGGATATAACTGCCGGAGCATAGAGGTATTTTTTGCCTCCAGTCCCGCAACGCAGGACACCATAATCTACATTGGAACCGACAGAGGTGTATATTATTCCAGATTCGACCCCTCAAATCCCTCCGCCACATCCTGGAGCGTTTACGGTCTGGGTCTTCCGTCGGCAGTTGTATATGATCTTCAGCTCTACATGGATGCAACAGATACCCTGCTGTTTGCCGCCACCCACGGAAGGGGAATATGGGTCAGCTCAGCCCTCACCCCCCTCTCCAGCCCGGAGACAGGTCCTGTCGTCGTGGAGAAGCCGATTGACATAAGGGTGGATGGCCGCAACATCATCTTTTCGAAAGAAGCCCCATACTCCATCTACGACATCTCCGGCAGACTCATCAGAAAAGGAAGGGGTGAGAGGATTTCGCTCAGCAATCCCGGAATATTCATCGTCCATATCCCCGGGGTAACCCGAAAAGTTCTCGTGAGATAATGGCCGTACGGGGGAGCATCCCCCGTTTTAAAATTTCCTGCCGATGGAATTTGCCTTTCTGGATATAGAAGCCACCGGCTCCAATCCCTACAGGGCCCGAATAGTGGAAATCGCCATAATCATTACAGGGGAAGGCCTCAGCGAAAGGGACCGATTCTCCACCCTGATCAGGCCCGAAGTCCCCATAGACAGGAAGTCCCACTCTATACATGGCATATCGGAAAAGGAACTGGTGGATGCTCCTTCCTTTCAGGAAGTGGCAGGGAAGGTCAGGGAATTGCTGCTGGGAAAAGTGGTCATAGGGTATAGAATAGGGGATTTCGACCTCAGACTTCTGAATATGGAACTGGCCAGAACCGGTAATCTGACCATATTTCCAAGATATCTTGACCTCAAGGACCTGGAGCAGATACCCCGCAGGAAATCCCTGTACCACATGGCCAGAAGCATGTCCATTCCGGCGGGAAGGCTCCACAGGGCCATGCCGGATGTTCGAACAACCCTGAAGATAATAAGGGAGGTGGTGAGAAAATACGGCCTTCAGGCAATAATCCCGGCAATTAGAAATCCCGTAAGCCACCCCAAACTCTCCATACTGGCCGAGAACACTAATATGGGCTTCCTGAGCCATTTTCTATACAGGTCCCGATTCCGCATTTCGGAGCATGTGGGATTTCCGCTGACGATGGACACCAACAGGGTCCTCTTCAGAAATACCTATATAAACAGGAATTTCAGGCTCCATGCATCTAAAATCATAAACATAGAGAGAGTCAAATGAGGGGCCTGGCCCCTCAAATCAGGTTGGAAATTTTCTCCTCTATATACCTTACAAAATCCTCATAACCCAGCTCCTTACCCGTTGCCATCTTCACAAGCTCCATGGGCATATAGATGGAGCCATGCCTGTGGATTTTCTCCCTCAACCATCCCAGAATATCACCGAATCTCCTGTTCAGAATAAGCTCGTGAATGCTCCCCATCTCCTCATTCATGCGGAAGTAAATCTGTGCAGAAATGAGATTGCCCAGCGCGTATGTGGGAAAGTACCCCATGCTACCGCTGTACCAGTGGATATCCTGAAGTATCCCCTCCGAGTCATCCGGAGGATAAAAACCGAACAACTGCCTGAAGGTCTCGTTCCAGGCATCCCTGACATCCTCAACCTCCATCTGGCCATTGATCAGGGCCCTCTCCAGCCTGAATCTCAGGATGATGTGCAGATTGTAGGTAAGCTCATCCGCCTCCACCCTGATCGTGGATGGCTTCATGGCATTTACGGCCCTGTAGAACTGCTCCACTCCCACATCCCTGAGGGAATCGAAGTACTTTCTGGCATCCTCCATATAGACTTTCCAGAATGCAAGGCTCCTGCCCACCACATTCTCCCAGAATCTCGACTGGGATTCGTGCAGGGACAGGGACGCAGGATTACCCACGGGAAGGCCGAAGTATTCTTCAGGAAGATTCATGTTGTAGAGGGCATGCCCCATTTCGTGAAGCGCTCCGAAGAGGCCGGAAGGCAGATAATCCTCGTGGTATCTGGTGGTTATCCTGACATCGTGGGGCAGTATCCGGGTGGCGAAGGGATGAACGGTCTTATCCAGACGCCCCCTGTTGAAATCGTAGCCTATTTCCCTCAGAAGATAATGGTTGAATTGAATTTGCTTATCCTCCGGAAAATGCCTGTGGAGAATTTCCTCTCCGAATTCCACATCCCTGACCCTATCCAGGAGCCGTTTAATCTCCCTCTCCAGGGGTTCGAAAATTTTCTCCACGAATCGGGCCGTCAGTCCGGGTTCGTAATCATCGAGCAGGGCATCGTACGGCTCCTCCCCGTATCCAAGAGCATCGGCCCTCTTCCTCAGCAGTTCTACCATCTCCCCGAGAAGGGGTTTCACGATCTCGAAGTTCTTTTCCCTGCGGGCCTTCTTCCACACTTCTACAGTGCGGGTGGCAAGGCGGGACATATCCATTACGAGCCGGGAGGGAATCTTCTTATTCTTTTCGTAGTTCCTGCGCCACCAGTAGAGGTTCATCCGCTCCACATGGTCCAGTTCCTCATCTTCTGCCCTCCTGATAAGCTCGCCCACCTCGTCGGATGTCCATACACTGTGGATATAACCCCTTATTGTGCTTATGAGCTCTCCTCTGTATCTGTACCCCTCCGGCGGCATATAGGTCCTCTGGTCCCAGAAAACGAGGGAGAGGGCGGCGGAAAAATAGGCTGTTTTTCTGCTAATTTCAGCCAGTTTTTCATACGCTTCTTTTCCACTCATGCTGAAAATTTTAGGGCAGTAAAGAAATCACCCTGTTATAATCCCTGCCCTTCGAATTTACTACCTTCCCCCAACAGACCCCCTTTCAATCCAACACAGGAGGAGATTGAAGAAATGTTCAGATACACCACAGAGGCAGAAGACCCCGAAAGAAGCACCTACAAGATAGTCAATGATTTCATAAGGAAAGCATACATTCTGAAGCAGGAAGGTAAGTTCAGCGAAATATCAAGGGAATTTGAAAGACTGCCTTTGAAATACAGGAGGAATATACTAACCCTGCAAAATATTTTCCTCAAGTACCAGAGCAATGCTAAAAGGTTTGAAATTCTTTACAGGGGTATGCCAGAGGACAATAGAATAATCAAGGCAAAAGTAGGGCAGATTTTATACCTTGAATGGGGTTTTGTATCCACGAGCTACTCGGAATCTGTAGCTAAGATGTTCTCTAATGGTATAATCCTCGTAATAACCAGGCGTATCCATCCGGGAGTCCAGCTTATAGAATACTCCTCACTTCCTTACGAGGAAGAAGTCCTTTTGCCTTATGGGTTCTGGAACAAGTTGAAGGTATTAAAAAAGGAAAAGAAAGGTGGAATCTGGTACATCTATGTGGAGGAAATATAGGTGTATAATTTGAATATGGCGGAAGAATTGTGGAAAAGATATCCTAATGAATACAGGCCCACAAGAGAGGAAAGGATTAAAATCTATAAGGAAGCATATAAATGGCTTACAGGAGAAGATTGGCCCTATCCTGTGGAGACCGACGATGACATAAGGAAACTGGTCAGGACTATACTGAAAATAGAATGGGACATGAAGCGAAGGGGCGAATGGCCGCCAAAGCACCATGCAAATAAACATAAGCGTAGGGGAAAAAGTAAAAAGTCCAGGGGAAAGTCCTCGAAAATCTGAAGAAAAATGCCAATCAAATCGGTTCTTCTTTCCCGTCCAGCCGGACATTCAGGGGTTCCCTGAAGTGTAGATCTATCTGCGTATAGGGGACCTCTATACCCGCCTCCTTCAATTTCTTCCATGCGGAATAGTACACCTGACTGCGGATGAATCGAACCCGCACGAGTTTTCGAAGATCCACCCACAGAACCAGATAGAAAATAAGGGCACTGCTTCCCATCTCGAAGAACCATACCTCCGGCTCTTTTCCGGGCATATCCAGAACGACCCCCTCCACCTCCCGGGCCACATCGAGCAGAATCCTCCTGACCAGCTCCGGATCAGAATTATAAGAAACTGGAACAGGGACCCTTACCCTCACATAGGGGTCAGAAAGGGTATAGTTGATGATCTTTCCCGAAATGAACTCCGAATTGGGAACGGAAATCTCTATTCCATCGAGGGTCCTTATGATGGTGCTCAGAAAATCCACACTCACCACCTTTCCGTATATAGTATTGCTTGCGTTCCCGATCGAATAACCGGCATTTCCTTCCAGTTCCACTATATCCCCCACTTTAACTTTCCTGCTGAGAAGGAGGATAAATCCACTGGCATAGTTGTTGAATATCGTCTGAAGGCCGAATCCCACACCAATACCCAGAGCACTCAGCAGGGGAACCATCACCTTCCAGGAGATACCGAGGCCCGACATGAAAGCAAGGGCCACCAGGAGAATTCCCACATTGGCAATGAGGGATTTCATGAACCCCGCAGTTACTTCGTTCCCCTGGCGGAGATAGTAATGATATACCAGGTATTTGAAAAACTCCACAGCATAATAGACCAGAAGCAGGACATACAGCCCCGAAATCAGGGACATCAGGGAAATGGAAACGAGTTCCGTCTGCACGATATAGAACTTCGAAAGCCCGTCCACAATGGACTGAAGGTTCAGGAAATGGGTGCTGACTTTGTATAACACAAACAGGAAAACAAGGTTTACCAGGAAGTTGAAATTCTTCACAATCGGTTTGATGCTGGAGAATCTACGGAGTATCCTCCTGTGGAAGAAGATGAAAACCGCAATATACAGAACCAGAATAAACAGATAGACCACAATGGGTATCCACTGCATGGAGGGGCAAATTATAAACCGGCATCCCTGCCGGCTCAAATCGGCGATAAAAATCAAATTAGAAACCTGCCATCCTCGTAAATCACCTCTCCATCGGCTTTTACGCGCCCCTGACCCATATCGAACACCAGGTCTATGTGAATGGCCGAATCGTTTTTTCCACCGGCTTCCGGAAACGCCTTCCCTATTGCCATATGCATCGTGCCGCCGATCTTCTCATCGAAAAGGGGATTCTTGATGAATCTGTCGATATCGTAGTTCAATCCAAAAGCCACCTCCCCCAGCCTCCTGGCTCCCCCGTCTATACCCAGTATCTTCTCCAGCAGGTCCCTGCCCTCCTGTGCGTCGAACTCCACGATTTTCCCTTCCCTGAACCTGAATTCGACTCCGGACACCACATTGTTGAAGTACACCAGTGGATATGTGAACTTCACCCATCCCTCCACAGAATCCTCCACAGGACTCGTGAAAATTTCTCCACCGGGCATGTTCATTTCTCCTCCATCCACTATCCATTTCCTGCCCTTCACCGACATCCGGAGCTCCGCCACAGGAGATTCTATCTCTATGGTGCGGACCCTGTCCAGCACCCTCTTATATCTGCGTATGGTTCTGCGAAGTTTCTTCCACGCCTTTACGGGGTCCCTCTCGTACAGCTTCATCGCCCTGAAAACGAATTCCCTGTATTCGCTGGAGGATACTCCGGCCTCCTGTGCATCCGCATGATTGGGATAATGGGTGAAGACCCACTTCAGGTCACCGGTGGACAGTCTCTCCATAAACCGGTCGGATATAGGTTTAATCGCCTGACTGAATGCGGCCAGCTTTGCCGGATTTACGGATGAAAAAGCACGGGTGTTGTAGGAAGAGCCAATGTCTATCTTCTTGTTCGGAGCGTTTATGTATGCCCACGAAATATCGTTGGGCTGGTACAGTTTCAGTATATCTTCCGGTTCCAGATATCGGTAAATGTATTCCCCCACCTCGTCCAGTCCAAGGGTATATATTGGTCTGGCTTTCCTCAGAGTAATTTCCCTGACCAGCTCCCTTACAAGAGGTGCCGATGTGATACTTGCATCGATATGCACCAGATCCCCTTCTTTCACCTCAACGCAATAATCCACCAATAATCGGGCAAATTTATCCAGCATAGATTAATGTTAAAGGGGATGCACCTGGTTTCAAGTATTAAAAGGGGAGGGGCATCACCCCTCCACTCTGAAATCCCCTTCGTCGTCCTTCTTTTCTCCGGTCTGCTGTCCCCCGGTATCCTGCTGTTGGGCGGTCTGAGTCCCATACTGCTGATAAATGCGGGTGGTTATGGCATTCCATGTATTCTGAAGCTCTTCGTACGCCTTCTGGATTTCTTCCTTACTGTCGGACTTGAGGGACTCCCTGGCTTTCTGGAGCTTCTCCTCCACACTCTTCCTCTCCTCATCCGTTATCTTATCGCCCAGCTCCTTCATGGCCTTCTCTACAGAGTAAATGTATGCATCCACCTGATTCCTCAGTTCGATCAGTTCAGCCTTTCTCCTGTCCTCTTCTGCCTTCTCCTCCGCCTCTTTGATCATCCTCTCGATTTCCTCTTCGGTCAGCCCGGTCCGGGCATGGACCCTTATGTCTGCCTTCTTACCGGTGGTCTTTTCAACAGCCGTAACCGTCAGTATCCCATCCGCATTGATGTCGAAAGTCACTTCTATCTGAGGTACTCCACGGGGAGCCGGTGGTATTCCGCTGAGTTCGAACTGACCCAGAAGTCTGTTTTCAGAAGCAATCCTGCGCTCCCCCTGATAGACCTTTATCCACACGCTGGTCTGGTTATCCTCCGCAGTGGTGTATATCTTCGTCTTCCGGGTAGGAATCGTGGTGTTCTTCGGTATTACCACATCGAAGAGCCCGCCGACCACCTCCACACCAAGGGACAGGGGAGTCACATCCAAGAGAACTATATCCCTGCTCTTGTATTCACCGGCTATGATTGCCGCCTGAATTGCGGCGCCGATCGCCACCACCTCATCCGGATTGATACCCCTGTGGGGCTCTTTTCCGAAGAACTCATAGACCATCTTCTGAACCAGGGGCATTTTGGTCTGACCGCCCACCAGTATGACCTCGTCTATATCCCCGGGTGTAAGTTTCGCCTCCTCCAGAGCGATTTTGGCTATGTCTATTGTCCTTCTGATCAAATCCTCCACCATTGCCTCGAGGCGGGCGCGGGTAAGAGTCCTTTCCAGGTGTTTGGGACCGGATGAATCCATGGCGATGAAGGGCAGACTTATTACCGTCTCCTGCTGGAAGGACAGCTCTTTCTTTGCCTTCTCCGCCGCCTCCTTGAGCCTCTGGAGAGCCTGCCTGTCTCCGGAAAGGTCTATACCCGTCTCCCTGCGGAACTCCTCTATCAGCCACTCTATGATCCTCTGGTCTATGTCGTCGCCGCCGAGGTGCGTGTCTCCGTGCGTGGCTATTACTTCGAAGACCCCATTATCCAGGTCCAGTATGGAAACATCGAAGGTACCACCACCGAGGTCATAGACCGCCACCCTTATGTGTCTGTCGGTCTTATCCAGCCCGTAGGCAAGGGCGGCCGCCGTGGGCTCCGCCAGTATCCTTACCACATCCAGCCCCGCTATGCGACCCGCATCCTTCGTGGCCTGCCTCTGAGCATCGTTGAAGTAGGCAGGAACGGTTATAACTGCTTTCTGAACCCCCTCTCCCAGGAATGTCTCGGCACTCTTCTTGAGGTACTTGAGAATTTCAGCGGATATCTCTTCGGGAGTGTAATTCCTGCCTTCTGCCGGGACATACACCTCCACCCTGTCGTTCTTTCCACGCACCACCTTGTAGGGAACGCGCTTTATATCATCTATGGCCTCATCGTACCTGCGACCCATGAAGCGCTTTATGGAGAAAATGGTGTTTTCCGGATTCATCACAGCCTGCCTCTTGGCAGGGGAACCCACTATGACCTCGCCGCCCCCCTTGAATGCAACCACGGAAGGCGTTATCCTCTCCCCTTCGAGATTGTGCATTACGATGCTCTCTTCGTTCTGGACTATGGATACGACGGAGTTGGTTGTCCCGAGGTCTATTCCGATTATTTTCTCCTTCATCTTGCCCTCCCTCCTCTTTTCAGTTAACAATAAATTTTAAACTTTTTCGCAGACGATTTCCCGCCGGCTGTCGCCCATCCAGACCATGCCGGAAGCACAATCGGACAGATAACCGCCCCCCAATTTACCCACCAATACGATTGGAAATCCCCCTGCGGGAAGGCAAAAGCCCTCCGGCATGACAGGTTCGGGTCCCATGCAACTTTCAACCAAACCGGAGGACGCAGGAGCATATTATAATTTTTCCATGCTGGGCGAAATCTTCAAAGCTCTGCTGAAGATAGCCCTGGCGGGGCTTGGTCTGGGGCTGTTCAGTGCATTCCTTGCCCTGATGTACGGAAAAGATGTAAAGGAGTGGTTCATAGTGGGAATACTGCCCGCCGCAATGATCATACTCTTTATCCTGGGAGTACTGCTGTTCTTTGCCATCCTGTGGGGCATACTGGAACTCATATTCGGCTCATGGTTCAGATGAATCAGCCCTGCTTCTTCTTCGATACCACCACCCTTGCGGGTTTCAGGAGTTTTCCCCTGTAGGTATATCCCTTTTCGAATTCCTCCACTACCACATTATCCCTCTCCCCTTCTTTCACCATCATGGCCTCGTGGTAATCGGGGTCGAATTCCTTTCCATGGGCAGAGAACTGCTCCACCCCGTAGTTCCTGAGAAACTGGAGAATCTGCTGATAGATCATCTCCACTCCCCTGAGGAACTGCTCATCCACATCGGAGTTCTGAAGCATCTTCATGGCCCTGTCAATATCATCCACCACCCGCACCAGGTCGGAGAAGATTCTGACCCTTTCCCTGTCCTTTTCCTCTTCTATGCGGCGGGGAATATTCTTGCGATAGTTGTCGAAATCGGCAAGGGCCCGCAGGTAGTCCTCCCTGCACTCCTTCAACTTCTTCACGAGTTCATTGTACCTCTTCACCAGTTCATCCTGAGAAAGGATTCCCTTTACTTCGATTTCCATCGGATAGAAAGTTTAAACAAAAAGCCGGGCATCGTGCAAATTCCAGTCCCCCACTTATCGATGAAAATCCGGACATTGCCGGCAGGAGGGCCAGTGAGTAGTAAATCGCTCCCGCTGTCAGGATGCTGATCATGTACAGCTTTTGGTACGGATTTCAGCCGGTCCGGGAGTAATCTCTGGAGTGGAAGTTTCGCATGCCTGTGCTGATGAGAGGCAACTGCTATCGAATAGGGACAAAATACATCACAGGGGACAGGCTATAGGGGGCAGGGAGAGCACCTACTCCTTCTGTTTTTTCTCCCGGCCATCTCCACCGTCTCAATACCGCTCCCCGGTCCCCGAAATAAATCCCGAAAGCCGATGCATGTTTTTTACCTGTATCCGGAGCGGCGGCGCAGGAAAATATCCAGAAGGAGCAACCCAGCCATGAGAAGCAGAAACAGGGGATTCCTGGCCAGGTGGATTTCCTTCTCCAGCGTGCGAACCCCTACTGCTTTCTTCAGCTCATCAGCACTTCTGAGCACACGGCCGCCGGTTCGGAGGGAAAGGGTAGCAAGGGCAATGCTGTCCACACCGCTCTCCACTTCCCTTTCCGGCGGACCCGGCTCCAGAACAATCCTCCTCCTGAGAACAGGGGTTCCGATGGAGGAGAAAACCTCCACCTTCACGGTCTCGGGAGCAGTAATCCTTCCCGTCCATACGCGGGATATGGAAACGGTGTCGTTGAACTTTACAGTTATGTCCTGTCTGGAGGAGATGACCTCCACTGTGGCCATATCCCCCTGTACCCTGTAGCGGACATCCACATAGGGCTTTCTGGATAGAACCCTGTCCACTACGGGCATCATGATCCTCCTGTAGGCCTCGAAATCTCTTCTCCCCAGACGCCACAAATCCCT
Source organism: Caldifarciminota bacterium (assembly GCA_026986535.1). Lineage (GTDB taxonomy): Bacteria > Hydrothermota > Hydrothermia > LBFQ01 > DSFT01 > S143-66. The sequence goes on along the minus strand of JALSOK010000126.1, from coordinate 12,468 downwards.
CTCCACCACATAAACCTTCTCCCCCTTTTCCACCGCCACCGGTCTGCCATTCAGTTGTACGAGCACCGTATCGTATCCGGCGGCTCTGCCGTACACCACATCCCCGGCACTGTCCTTATAGAAGGATATGGTGAAGGCCAGAATCCCCTTTGCATCTTCCACAACCACTGTATCCAGGAGAATCCTGCTGGCGAATCCATAATCCAGAAGCAATCGTCTCAGAAGCCCCACCTCCGGCGTAATCCTGCCCACCCTTAGAAGGACATATCTCTTTCTGGACTCCACCCTCACGGGAAGGACCCTGCGGGAATCTCCCAGGCGCAGATGAAGATAATAGAGCCCTCCGGAATCCGAGGCCCTCACCAGAAAGTTCAGATCATTCTCCCCCCTTGCAAGATTCACCGACCCGACAACGGTGTCCGCCAGCATCAGACTGAAGGGGAGGGTCGTATCGGTGGGGGAAAAAACCCTCAATCCCACGCGAACATTCTCCCCCGGACTGACCCGGGAGGGGTACATCACATCCCTTATCACAGGAACCGCCGACTCATGGGGCGGAATGACAACATAGACGGGGGAAGGAATTGCCTGATAATCCACATCCTGCGGCGCATTGTGCCATCCATCGCTGAGAAACAGGATAGCATCGTGCCCATGAATCCGGGAAAGGTTATTGAAATTCGTTCCATCTTCGGGCTTTCCAGCTTCATCGATGGATGCAACTTCCCTTATGGTATCGCCCAGCGCATAGATGTCCGAAAAGGGATACTTCGCCGCCTGTTCCCGATAGAAATCCAGCAGATGATACGCACTCCGGCTCACATCCACAACCAGAGCCACGCGCGGCGGCACCCTCTGTTTGCTGTGGAAAACCGGATCCACCAGGAACAGAATGAGCAGAAGAAGAACCGCGGCCCTGAGGAACGCAGACCATAGGGGACGGACTATGAGAAAAATCCCGAGTGAAAGGAGAATCAGGACCAGGAAAACCCACATGGTTGTGGATAAATTTACAGGTTATCCCTCTCCATAATGCCCATGAGGAAGAATTTGAGCTGCTGGGGATACATGTCGTAGGGATTCACACGGACCAGTTTATATCTTCCCTTCCGGAGGATAAAGCGCACATCCCTGTAAAAGGTATTGAGGTTGCGGGAAAGGTAGATAATTCTCCCGGCCCCCACTTTCAGGAGGGCATTGATTTCGGAAAATTTGAGTCCCTTCTCTGGAGGGGATAGGATAATTACATCGGGACTCTCATGACGCAAACTCCTGAGGGCATCGGCCACCCTCGCCCTAAGAACCTGTCCATTGAAGACATCGTGCCTGTAGAAGTTCTCCTGCGCATCCGCCACAGCGCTTCTCGAGGACTCCACGAGGGTAATCCTTCCCACCAGAGGGGATACGGCTGTGGAAATCACACCCACGGAGCCAAATGCATCCACCACATGGCCCGCCCCATCCACAAAGGGAAGCAAATCCCGAAGGACCTTCTCGAACACATGGGTATTTCTTGGAAAATGGGAGATGATGGATATCCGAAACAGTTTTTCACCAAGGCGTTCGTGGTAGAATTTGTCTCCCAGTATGGGAAGCAGCTCCTTTACTTTGAAACTGCCCGGCGCCCTCTCGACTATGAGGGAAATTCCCTTTATGTCCTTCGAATTGAAAAAGTCCCTCAGGTATCGCTTCAGATATACCCTCTTCAATGAAACGATTCCCGTTATGTACTCGTGCGTCCTGATGGAACCCTTTATAATCAAATAGGTGAGCTCCCCCGACCTACCATCGTAGAAGCGGGCATTGAGCTTCAATATGGAGGAAATCCCCAGGTACAGCCCGTTCAGGGGCTCGTAGAGGATGGAACACTCCCTTATATCCATCACATTGCCATTTCCATCGTCGAACCCCGCCACACGGGGACCACCCCCGGGATACTTGAACAGACGGAACACTCCCCTGTTGGCCCAGGAGTACTCCAGAGGGGAAGGGACCATGTCCCCGACGACTTCCTCCCCGAAGATCCTCCGGAGGATCCTCTTCTTCAATCTCAGCTGGCTCGAATAGGACCTGTGCTGGAGCTGACAGTGGGGGCATTTTCCGTAATAGGGGCATCTGACATGGGAATTGATAACCGGCTTTATCTTCACCCTGGAGAGTATATCCGCCATGGTCAATCCCTCGAAAGGGTGTTGAAATAGCTGGAGAAAGCTTTGGATATGGCCTCCCTTATGCAGGACCTGTAAGCAGAATCGGGATTTTCCAGAGCAGACAGGACATACACACCCGTATAGCTCCTGACCGGAACCAGTTCGAGGCTGTCGGACTTCCTCACGAACCTAACCTTCAGAACCACGGTATATCGATAACTGTCGATATTCCCATCGGGGGTGTACTGCTCGGGTTGGCGGGTGTAGTTCTCTACAGTCAGATATGTCAGAACGCTGGCCCCATCGAGATCCCTGAGACGCAGTCTGCTGTCGCTTATCACATAGTTGTTGAACACATCCTGCGCCATCGTGGTCATCTGCAGATAGTCGGTCCTGTTATCAACCCCTGCGAGGGCCACATCCCTGTACTCCTGAGGAAAGAATCCCGTAAGGGAATATGTGCAGGCACCCAGAAACAGGAGTGCAAGGCTAAAAACCCACCCTCTTCCCATTCCTGAACTTCCTTTCCTCCATAGAAGCGTAATATTCAAGGAGCTTCTGATCAATCACGGCTTTCGACTTCCTGCCCTCCACAAGAGCATGGGCCGCATCCCTTGCGGCATTGAGAACCACATTCTTTATATGGCCGCCCGTAAGCTCATAAGAGGCCAGCCTATCGAGGTCTATATCACCAGAAAGGGGCAGTTTGCCCGTCTTCAGGAATCTCTCCCATATCCGGCGGCGCAGGTCCCTCGTGGGCATTCTGAATTCGATCTTAAAGGAGAGCCTCCTCTCCAGGGCCCGGTCCAGCATCACCTCGTTGTTGGTGGTCAGGATTGCGATACCCTCGTATCTCTCTATAGCCTGCAACAGCGTATTGACCTCCCTCATTTCCCAGCTCCGAAAGGCACTTTCCCTGGTATAAAGGAGGCTGTCCGCCTCGTCTATGAGCAGGAGGGTCCTGTGTCTGTCTATTTCTCTGAACAGCTCGTATATGTTCTTTTCCGTCTCTCCCACATAAGCACTTATGAGCCTGTCCACCCTCACATACGCCACATTCATCCCCAGCTCACCTGCTATCGCTTCGGCAGTGATGGTCTTGCCGGTCCCGGGAGGCCCATAAAAGAGCATCAGGAGTCCCCTTCCGTACCCCACCAGCCTGTCCATCTCCCACTCCTGAAAGATGATCTTCTCCGCCCGGATCTGCACTATGGCCTTTTCAATGAGCTCCCTGGTCTGGCTGTCCAGGACCACATCATCCAGACGGACCCGGGGTCTGTATATGACATAAAGGCCGCGGTCGTAATACCCCTCCGCTGTCTTTCCCTTGATGAAGAACTCCTTGCCCAGGATATTCTCCACGAACTCGGGCGATGGAGTTATTCTTACATCCATTATGGACTCGGCATCGCTCGTATCCACCTTCAGCAGACCATACTTGACCAGACGGGAAGAGGGACCGATCAGCTGATGCCCCTTCCTTATGAATTCGGACCTGCTGCTGAATACCGCATCGAGAACGGACTTCCCTCGAAGCCCTCCGGGGCTCCCGGATTCGTGCTGATACATGGTATAGGCAATGGACATGGCCAGAACCTTGATCTCCTCATCGCTCAGATTGTACTTGCGGCGAATAGAAAACAGATAGGTGGAATTGGGCTCCAGCCTGTGCATCTCCTCCAGCCTGTCTTTAATCTTCTTCTGAAAGAACTTCTTTTCTTCCTCCGACTCCCTGTCGCTCAGAAATTCGCTCATGGGCTGGTAATTCATGTAGTCGATCAGGGATTGTCCCAGATTCAAAAAGAGGTCGATGTACTTATCCTCCACCTTTTTATCGGCCATAATCGAATTGAAATTTTACAGTTTTGTCCCAACACAGACGGGTGGGGCAACCGCCCCACACTATCACGAGAGAACGGAAACCACCGCCAGCCCCACCAGCAGGAATGAAAGGAGCAGGAGCAGCAGATAAATGACCACGAGTATTATGATGGTCGTTCTGGATTTGTCAGGGGGAACATCGGCAACCCCTATCAGGGAAAGGTAGAGCAGGTACAACTGCCAGACAGCAGCGATAATCCCGCCGATGATGGGGATTATACCGGCTATATTTCCAGTGTAGGCAAGTCCCGAAGCAGAGACCAGCTTCGAGAAATCCACGCTGACCTTCAGAATGGCCAGAATCACATACAGTATTGCAGCCCATATGAACAGACCGATTACGGCTCCAATTGCCCCCACGATGAGACCTCCGAAAGCCCCCACCCCTCCACTGACAGAAGCACCGGCACCCCAGAAGGCCTTACCACCCATCAGCCCCGTAAAGAATCCCACAATGGCCCCCAGGATTGCCACATAGATGACCGCATCGGTCAGAGTAAAATTCCTGCCTTCACCGAAAACATACTCCCTGGGTCGGCTTATCATGGACACAAAAGCATTCCAGTACTTATCCATCGCTCACCTCCTATGTTCGCAGAGAAAATTATAAATCTATGCTGTCGGAGGATTTCCCACAGAACGCATGAGGAAAATCAATTTCCCAGGAATCCCCTCACCATGTTCTCATCCGTTATCAGAAGTACCCCCACAGGCCTCCTCGAGAGGACTCTTCCCAGATCATCCATCGTGAGTTCCAGAACGATGTACGGAATTCCCAGCCTCCTGGCCATCCTGATGAACTTCTCCCTCTCCCTGCTGGAAAAGTCGGAGGCGAAAATAAGGAGTTTGCCCTTCCTTATCCTTCTCTTCACCCGCGTATTTCCCACCTCCAGTTTGCCCGCCTTCAGGATTATTCTCAGAAATTCAGGATTCGCCATATGTCGAAAACGGTTATGGCAAAGGCCAGCGCAAGGAGTATCAAAACCCCCGTAAGCTGTATGGCAAAGTACAGCCTCGGGTTGATCCTCCTGCGGAATACGGACTCTATGATGAAAATCAGAATATGGCTCCCATCGAGGCCGGGGAAGGGAATCAGATTGAGAACCGCGAGGTTAATGGAAATGAGACCCGTCATAAAGAGAAGAGTCTGCATCCCGACGCTGGCCGACTCCCCTATGAGCTTCCCTATCATCACCGGACCCCCCACCCCCTGAAGGGATGTCTTCCCGGTTATCAACCGATACAGACCCGCAAAAATCAGGGCAGACGAATAGAGGGTCCTCTCCCATGCGAGGCCCAGAGCCTCCACCAGAGGAGGATAATAGTAATCCGTCTTCACAACAACCCCCACCTTTCCAATCCTCTCCCCCTCAGGGCCCATCTCGGCGGCTGTCTCCAGATCAAAATTCATGGTGTGTCCGTCCCTGAGGACGGTTATGGTTATGTGCTGCTCCGGTCTGCTCCTGACATACTCCACGAACTCCTGCCAGCTATCTATGGGTCTTCCATCCACAGCCACAATCCTGTCCCCGGCCTTCAGACCAGCCTCATAGGCCGGTGTTCCCGGAATCACCTTCCCTATAACCGGGTCTATAACGGGCTCCACTTTGGCGGCCTCTCCCCTATCCAGAACGACACTCACGGTATCCGGGCCACGGAGGACCTCGAGGTGGGTGTCGCTGTGCTCATTGTCCCTGTATATGAAGTACCATCCCCGGAAGGGCTCCCCCTCCGCCCTCAGGACCACATCCCCCTTCTCCACAGCCTCCACTTCGCTCCTGTAAACCATCGGATTGGTGATATTCTGGATCCCGTAGAACTTAATTCCGGAAAAATAAACGAGAAATCCGAGGAGGAAATTGAACAGGGGTCCTGCCAGAACTATGAGAATCTTCTGATAAACAGGCCTGGAGAGGAATTCGTAGGGCTCACCCTTGAGAGACTCGGGGTCATCACCCGCCATCTTAACATATCCACCAAATGGGATTGCACTTATGGCGTACTCGGTTTCACCGGCCCTGAAGGAGAAGATCCTGGGTCCGAACCCTATGGAAAATGTCTCCACCCTGACACCGAAGAGACGGGCAAAGAGGAAATGTCCCAGTTCGTGGAACAGGATGAGGAAACCCAGAACCAGTATTGCAATCAGGATGTTCATATCGGCGCTAATTTTACACCCGATGAGCCCTTTAAAATTTCTTGAAATGCTGAAAAATGGGCTGATATTCGACGGAAGCCTGAACAGGGCTGTCATGCAGGCAGGAGCAGCTCTCTATCTATTCGAGAGGGGCTTCAAGCCGCATATAGTAATAGGAACATCATTCGGCGCTATAAATGCGGTTTTCATCGCCGCAGAGCCAACACCAAAGGGAATAAAGAGGTTGCTCGAATTCTGGGGGAGGGTTAACGAGAAGCTCCTGTTCAAAAGGAATTTCCTGAGCAAAATCCTGAGAAAAAAGCAGTTCGAACTGGACGACATGATGACACTGCTGGAGAAATACCTCCCACCCACAACCCACGCCCTGGAAATCCCCCTCATCATCACCACCTACGACCTTCAGAAGGAAGAACCGGTTGCATGGACGGACTATTCCCGTCTTCCGGAGCTGGTACTGGCAGCAATGGCCATACCGGGGATCTTCAAACCCGTGATGCTGGACAACAGGCCCCATGTGAGCGGAATCGTGAATCAATCGGGGCTGTACGAATCGGCTCTGGAGAGAAATGTCACCAGCATATACGCCATAGAGTCGGACAACGAAAAGCTTCTCGAGAGAATCGATGCAAAATTCAGATTGTACATGAAGCAGAACCTGATTATAAGCAAGGAGAGGAACTTCCCCGAAAAAACCTTCCAGAGGTTCAGAATAGAGGCTCCGGCTCCCTTCGAGGATTTTTCCAGCCACACCCACCTGTGGGAATGGGGATACAGACAGTTGAGAAAGCAGTACATAGAACAACGATTACTGAAACTGGGCAGAATCAAGGAATCCCTCGAACTCCTGTCCAGACCTGACCTGACGATGGATGAAGAAATCCTGAAGGCCCACGCCCATTATCTGGAAGGGGATCTGTGGAAAGCCTATGAAGAATTCGACACCCTGTCCCAGGAGGAGAGGGCAAAGGAGAATGCGGTATTCGTAATAGGCTTTTCCAATCTCCTGATAGACATGGGGAGCCCGGATGATGCCGAAAAACTCCTTATAGAAGGAAAGAGCAGATTTCCCAACAACCCTTACATCTACGACACCATGTCCAGAATAACATTCCAGAGGGGCGATGTAAAGGGGACTCTCGAATACCTCAGGACGGCCATAAAACTGGCAAAAGAGGAGCACGATCCCATAGCACGGAATCTGGCCCTCAATCACATGGGAATTGCATACTACATGATGGGAGACATCAAGCAGGCCCTCTCCATGCTCGAAGAATCAGCGGGAAACATGCGGGTGCTGGAAAATGCATACTACACCGTAATATCCTACAACAACCTCGTAAAGCTTTACAACGATACCGGTCAGCTCATGCAGGCCGAAAACAGCATCAAAACCATGGAAGAGTATGCCCTCCTCTCCGGAAGCAGCAGAGCGCTGGCCATTTACTACTCCACCTATGCCTCTACTCTGGCCCATGTGAACCTCAAGGAGGCCATAGAAATAGAGAAGAAAGGTCTCACGATCGCCGTGAACAAGAACGACCTAAATATGATACCCCTGTTTCTGGTCTCCATTGCAACCAAATACATGATTCTCGGAGAAGCGGAAAAAGCGGTCAAGTATCTGAAAGAAGCAATGGAAATTTCCCTGGACAATAACCTTGCATACCCGTATCAGATCTCCGCAGTTCAGCTGGCAGGAGCCTACATTCTGCTGGGAAGGAAAGAGGAAGCCGAAAAGGTCATACTGGAAGCCCGCTCCACGGGAAGACTCGCCCCCATTGTACAGCTCCAGATAGAAGCACTGAGCCTATACCTGTATGAACAGAAGGACCTGAAGGATTATATAAGAAAACTCGGGGAGATTCGGGAGGTAAACAGCGTTCTCGGACCACTGCCGCATCCGGTCAGGGAGTACCTGTACAGGTATATGGAGGAAGAAGCAGACATAGAACTGCTCGTCAAACTGAATCTGAAAGAAGTGCTGATGAACAAACTGGAAAAGGACCCCTCCGCCAGAAAGAGATTCATAGAAAGCATCACCCCGGAGCAATCGCTCCTGTTCATAGAAATCATAAAGGAGTTTGCAGACAGATTCCGGCAGGAGGGCTATGAACTCAAACTCAGAAAAATAACCCGATTCTGGCAGAGCAATGTGAAGCAATTCATAAAAACCTTCGGCCAGTTCACCTACTTCTTCAACCAGGAACCCGTGCCCCACGGAGTGCTCGGAGACGATATGAACCGCATGATACTCCTCTTCCTGATCACCAACGAGGGGAAGAACCTGGCCATAGGAAATATTTCATCCGTCTTCGGCATCCACTCCGAGAATGTGAGGGAAAGGCTCCTCTTCATACAGGATATAATAGAGCCGTGGGTGATCACAGAGACTCCCAAGTATCTCATCATCCACGAGGATGAATTCGTTTTCAATACGGATGAGAACTTCGAGACGGACTACAGGATCTTCCTGGAAAACATCACCCTCTTCGAGGAGAGCGGCAATTACGCATACATAGAGAAGGCCATAGAAATATATCACGAGGACTTTCTTACGGACACATCCCATGCGTACTTCGACAGGATAAGGAAATCCCTCCGGGAAAAATACATGGATGCCGTATTTCAGCTTGCCACCCACTACGCAGCGGAAGGTGAAACCGACAAAGCGATTGCACTTCTGGAGAACTTCCTTCTGCGCTATCCGGACAGCGAAGAGCATGTAAAGCTACTGATAAAGCTCCTCTACAGAGAAGAGAGAAGATCCACCGCATACGAGTGGTATCTGAGGTATGTGAGCGCCACAGACAGGGAACCGTTCGATTTTTACGAGGTTATAAAGCAGGAGCAGAAGGCAAAAACCTGATTCAATTTCTGTAAAATTTCCCGGATGACGAGAGAGGTAATCGTAATTGGAGGGGGTCTCGCGGGTTCCGAAGCCGCATATCAGCTGGCAAAGAGGGGAATTAAAGTAAAACTCTATGAAATGCGACCCGTAAAGCAAACCCCTGTCCACAAAACCGGCAGGCTGGGGGAACTGGTATGCTCCAACTCCCTCAAATCCGTGGACCTTTACAATGCATCAGGGCTTCTTAAGTTCGAAATGGAAACCCTGGACTCCCTCATAATAAGGGCGGCGAAGGAGTCGAAGATCAACGAGGGAAAAGCCCTGGTGGTGGACAGAAACATCTTTTCACAGATTATAACCGAAACGCTGGAAAAACATCCCCATATCGAGATAATCCGCGAGGAGGTAAGGGAAATCCCGAGGGATAAAATCGTAATAGTGGCCACAGGTCCCCTGACCAGCGATGCCCTATCGAAGGACATACAGAGATTAACAGGGGAGGATTATCTGGCATTCTACGACGCCGTATCCCCAATAGTGGATGGGGAGACTCTCGATTACGATAAACTCTTCTGGGCTGACAGACATGGGCGCGATCCCCATGCCTATCTCAACGCTCCATTTACAGAGGAAGAATACTACCGCTTCGTGGAGGAATTGCTAAATGCAGAAAAGTACGAGATAAAAGAGTTCGAGCAAAATCCGAAGTTCTTCGAGGGGTGTCTGCCGATAGAGGAGATGGCCCGGAGGGGACCCGATACCCTCCGATTCGGTCCCATGAACCCGAGGGGACTGGTGGACCCGAGAACCGGGAAAGAGCCCTTTGCTGTTGTACAGCTCAGACCCGAAAATAAAGACAGAACTGCATTCTCCCTCGTTGGTTTCCAGACTCAACTGAAATGGGGTGAGCAGAAGAGGGTCTTCCGGCTCATCCCCGGTCTGGAAAGGGCCGAATTTCTCCGTTATGGCGTAATTCACAGGAATACATTCATAAAATCCCCCAAGGTCCTGAGGGCCACACTTCAAATGCGGGAACATCCCCTCATCCTATTTGCAGGACAGATAACCGGAGTGGAAGGGTATGTGGCCTCCTCTGCCTCCGGACTCATTGCCGGAATCAATGCGGCACGACTGGCAGAAGGAAAGGAACCCATTGTTCCACCCGGAGAAACGATGATGGGAGCACTGCTGAATTACATCGAGAATGCGGACCCGGAGCACTTCCAGCCCATGCCTCCCCAGTTCGGACTATTCGAGGACATACCTCCCCACCTGAAGGGAAGGAAGCGCAGGGAGTATATGATAGAAAGGGCTGTAAAGGCGATCAGAGAATTTGCGCGGAAGCTGGAACTTTAAAATTACTATATACTCAGGACTATGAGTTATATAGATGAGCAATCCCTGAAAGTTTTCCTGGAGGAGATCTTCAAGTACCCACTACTTACAGCGGAAGAGGAAAGGGAGTTGATAAAGAAAGCCAAGAAAGGGGACATCGAAGCCAGAAACAAACTCATCAATTCTAATCTGCGCTACATCTATAAGATGGCAAAGAAATACAGCGGCATGGGCATACCCATATCGGATTTGATAAACGAGGGAGTTCTTGGACTCATAAAGGCTATAGAAAAGTACGACCTGAAGAGGAGGGTCAGGCTTCTAACCTATGCCACTTCCTGGATAAGACAGTCCATGATGAAAGCCCTGACCGAGCAGTCCAGAGCCATAAAACTGAATTCATCTATAAAAGGAAAACTCGACAGAGTTCGCAGGGCAATGGAGGAGTATTATCAGAAATTTCAGAGGGAGCCATCGGAGGAGGAATTGGCCCAGATAACTGGAATGTCGATAGAGGAAGTAAAGGAGGTGGTCAATATTTACAAGGGTCAGTTCTCCATAGACGAACTCATAGGCGACGAGAACGGCAGGACCATCGAGGAGACATTCCCGGACCCCTTCGAGGAGGAAATAGAGGAGAAGATTAAAAAGGAGGAGCGGATCAACAGGTTCCTGGAAATCCTGGAAAGGGAATTGAACGAGAGGGAGAAAAAGATTATAGTGGAATACTACGGACTGGATTTGAACGAGCCGAAAACCCTCGAACAGCTGGGCAAGGAGCTCGGTATATCGAGGGAAAGGGTCCGGCAGATAAAGGAAAGGGCTCTGAGAAAGTTGAAATTCAAATACGGGCATCTCCTGAAGGCGATACTATGATAGTCATAAGGAACCTCTACAAATCCTTCGATGGATTCGAAGTTCTGAAGGGTATTAACCTGACGATTGAGACCGGAGAAGCCGTGTCCATAATGGGAAGGAGCGGCACAGGAAAGAGCGTCCTGGTAAAGCATATAGTCAGGCTCCTTCGCCCCACTAAGGGAGAAGTCTATGTGGATGGCATTCGTGTGGATAATGCGGATGAAAAGACCCTGATGAAAGTTCGAAGGAAATTCGGATATGTATTTCAGATGGGAGCCCTGTTCGATTTTTACACCATAGAGCAGAACCTGTATCTGCCCCTTTACGAAAGGGGTGTAAAACTCACGAAAAGAGAATTGAGGAAAAGGGCGGCATCGGTACTGGAGAAGGTGGGGCTGGATGAAAGGGTTCTCGAGCTGTATCCGGACGAGCTGTCCGGTGGAATGAGAAAGAGGGCCTCCATCGCCAGAGCCATAATAACCGAACCGGAGTACATTATATACGATGAACCGACAACCGGTCTGGATCCCATAACAGCAGACCTCATAAACGACCTGATTGCCGATTTGAACGAGGACCTGCACACCACCACCATTGTAATAACCCATGACCTGCGATGCGCTTTCAAAACTACCCGCAGAATCGTGCTTCTCTATGAGGGGAAGATAGTGTTCGAGGGAACTCCGGAAGAGGCCCTGAAATCCGATGTCCCCGAAGTCAGGAAATTCATAGGAACATTCGGAATAAGGGAGTTAAGGCTGGACAGCATGAATGCAAACAATAATTAGATGTTATACATACACTTACCTCCGGCTCCATACCAAAGGCTCCCCAGTGTATGGGTCCAGTTTCATGAAGGCTATGTCGTCAAGACCGTCGCAATAACCAGCAATAGCAAGATTCCCTTCACTGTCCTGAATGATGTTCGCATATGCCAGTGAACAAATGTAATCCCCCAGGTACTCCCTGTACCATACTATGGATAAATCAGACCTCAGGCGCATTACGAAGTTGAAAAATTCTCCTCCCCTTAATGCAGAACCTATTATCACTATGTCACCCCCCTGAACTTTGGTCATGTCCTCTACTATCGTCATGGAAATGTCTATCGTGTCGTATTCTATTAATTTCCCCATGCTGTCCACTCTGAATAGTGCAGAAAATCCATCCAAAAAACCCCTCACTATGATGGCGCTTATCAGGTATGTCCCATCCCCGAATCTCTCCATCCCCGTCAC
>JALSOK010000125.1 GCA_026986535.1 Caldifarciminota bacterium | reverse complement strand
TCATCCATTCCCACCTGATCGAACCAGAGAATCAACCTTTCCTTCTCCATGCCCTATATTTTAATGGATTGTCGGCTTCTATTCGAATTCTAAAGGGATAACGAATTGGCAGTAAATGACTTAAACCCGCCTCAATATCCAATACCCGGAGTGAGAAAATCGTACGGCCTGCTGGAGGGCGGGGAATTCGGTTTTCCCATCGAAGGCGATGGCTTTAGCATGGATACAGTCCTGATTCCAGGGCAGGGACATAGCTTTTCCCGCCACACTGAGAGCATTCTCCACATACTGCCCCTGCCAGCAGTCATAAGCGAACAGCCTCAACCCATCGAACCATCCTCTCAAATCTGAAAAATCGAATCTTCAGGGATTTCTTCTCATGGAAACTGGCAGGACGAAAATTCCGCTCTCCATAGTTTTGCGATTTCTACAGGTATTCCATCAACCATGTGTTTCCCCTTTTTAACTCCTCTCTCAAAAGTCTGTATGCCTCCAAAAGCCGCAGTCATCCCCGGCAGTGCACCGCCATAGCCCCAGACCCGGTCCAATTTCCGGGGTGAATCGGATTCAGGGCGAAATAACGGGAACTCACAGTATGAGCATAGCGTCCCCGTAGGAGTAAAACCTGTATCTCTCTTCCACCGCCACCTCATACACGCGGCGGGTTCTGTCTATATCCCCTATGAAAGCCGCCACCAGCATATACAGGGTGGACCTGGGCAGATGAAAATTCGTTATGAGGGCATCCACCACCCTGAACTCATAAGGGGGATGTATGAAGAGGTCGGTCCATCCCCTCCGGGGCCTCTCATCCAGGGCCCAGTGCTCCAGCGTCCTGACAGCCGTCGTTCCTACAGCCACCACCCTCCTCCCCTCCCCTCTGGCCTTCAGGATTTCCATAGCAGTCTCATCCGGTATCTCATAGTACTCTGCATCCAGAGTGTGCTCCCTTATATCCCTCATCTGCACCGGTTTGAAGGTCCCCGGACCCACATGAAGGGTCACATAGACAATCCTGACCCCCATCTTCCCGATCCGCTCCAGCAGACCGGGAGTAAAGTGTAGCCCCGCAGTGGGCGCCGCAACGGATCCCTCCTTCCGGGCATATACGGTCTGGTACATGGCCTCATCCTCCCGGGTGGGTTCCCGGTCTATATACGGAGGAAGGGGAACTTTCCCGTACTTCTGAAAAACCTCTAAGAGGTCATTCGCCCCATGGACCCTGTACACGCGCTTTCCCGGAAGCACCTCCAGGACCTCTATCGCATACTCCCCCACCTCTATCACGGTCCCCTTTTTAAATCTCCTGAGGGGTTTGCCCATCCCTTCGAATGTTAAATTATCCAGCCTCCTGGTGAAGAAAACTTCCACCTCCCTGCCCCCCAGACGCCCCACTATTCTGGCCTTCAGAACCCTGCTGTCGTTCAGAACCAGAACATCTCCCGCAGACAGATACTCGACCAGATCCCTGAACAGGCGGTGCTCCAATCTGTCGGTTTTTCTATTATAAACGAGGAGGCGGGAGAGATCCCGCTCCTTCAGGGGATACTTTGCGATTAACGATTCGTCGAACCGGTAATCGTACTCTTTCAGGTCATAGATCCGAGGGATACTCTTCATCCCTGCTCTCTTCCCTGTAATTGTCGGAATAACGGAAGGGCATTAAGATCCCCTCTATCTCATCCATATTATCGTACTCATCGCATGCCCTGATGAGGTCTATGCTCACAGCCCCCTTCCTGGTGCCTATAACCCTCACCCTCTTCCCCTTCTTGGAGAGGTAGTCCACAATGGGCACGAAGTCCCTATCCCCCGTTACGAGGACCACCTCATCCACGCTATCGGCCATGGATATTATCTCCATGGCCATCTCAATGTCCATGTTGATCTTGTGGCTCGATGCATCCCCTATCTTCTTCACCACTTTCGTAACCACCCGGTATCCCATAAAAGATAGGGCATTTATGAGCTTTTCCCTCCTCTCATCCCCTTCGAACATGGGCACGAATGCAACGGCCTTGAAGAGCACCTTTCCCCTCCTGCGATACTGGTCCTCAACGGCCTTCAGAAGTACATCGTACCTCACTTCCTGCCCTATCTTTTCGAAGGTGATGTGGACATTCTGGACATCGACGAACATCACCACCCTGTCTCTGGTACCTGACATATTCTCAACCTCCTTTCATGATTTGAAAAACAATCTAACCGCAACAAATATAAGAAAAACGGCAAAAAGTTTCGAAAGGGTCCCCGAGGGGATCTTGTTGGCAACAAGGGCACCAAAATAGGCCCCGAGGAACAACCCGAAGGCTATCAAGAATGCTCCCTTCAAATGGACATGTCCGTTCCGGTAGTACTCGAGAAAACCTAACAACCCCACGGGAAGCAAAAGGGCCCCCAGCGATGTGCCCTGAGCATCGTGCTGACTCATCCCATAAAAATAAATCAAGGAAGGGATTATAATCACCCCCCCTCCTATACCGAACAGCCCGCTCAAAATGCCGGCGCTCAGCCCTATAATCAAAAATCCCAGAAGCTCAATCATCTTTCTTCCCTCCACCCCTGTTTTTGTTCTTCAGGTAGTAAAGTTTAAGACTTTCGTAAACTTTCCTGTGAAACTCGTCCGATGCAACCCCTGTGGCAATTTCAATAACATCGTCTATGGTATCGACGGCCCATATGTGGAACTTCCCATCCCTGACAGCCTGAACCACTTCCTCCCGCAGAATCAGATTATCCTTATTTTTAGAAGGGATGATTACCCCCTGCTCCCCGGAGAGTCCCATAGCCTTGCATGTATAGAAGAATCCCTCGATTTTGTGATTTATTCCTCCCACCGGCTGGATCTCCCCTTTTTGATTCATGGAGCCGGTTATGGCGATTCCCTGCTTCACAGGTATCCCGGATATCTCCGACAGAACCGCGAGCAGTTCGGCCGCGGTGGCACTATCCCCCTCCACTCCGGAGTAGTTCTGCTCGAAAGTTATGCGGACCTGAAGGGTTATAGGGAAATCCCTTCCATAGGTATCGTAGATGTAGCCCCCCATTATCATGACAGCCTTGGTGTGAATCCTGCCCCCAAGTCCGGTCTCCCGCTCTATATCTATTATCCCCGGCTTACCAAGCCCCACAGAAGCGGTAATTCTGCTTGGAACACCAAAGGCATAACCCCCCAGCTCTATTACGGAAAGGCCGTTGACCACCCCCCTCCTGCTCCCCTCCACATCCACCAGTACGAATCCCCTCTCCACCATTTCCCTGATTCGCTCCTCTATCCTGCCATCCCTCCTCTTCCTTCTCTCGAGCACTTTTTTAACATCCTCCGGGCGGACTTCATCCGCCTCCGAATAATAGCTGGCCTCCAGCATGAGCTCCCTGAGATATTCGAGGTTGGTGGACAGTTTCCTCCTGTCTTCTATTCGCCGCTGAATCTCGAGGAGAATCTCCTCCATGGCCCCCTTTGAAAAAGGCTTCAGATTTTCCCTCTTCTGGAAGGCAAGGGAATAATTATAGAAAAAGGCAAGGTTCCTCCCATCCAGCGGCACATCGGTTTCCAGTTCCGCCTTCACTCCAAATATCTCCGGAAATTCCGGGTCCAGATAGTAGAGGAGGTAATACACCATGGCATCGCCCAGAAGGACCACCTTCCCATTGAACGGTATGGGCCGGGGCTTGATGGTCTTCGTCGAAAAGAGACTCACCCTCTCCCCTATATCCTCTATGAGTATGAGGCGATTCTTCAAAACCCTCTTGAGGGCATCGTATGCAAAAGGGTCCTTCAGGAGCTGAAAAGCATCCAGTATGAGATATCCCCCATTGGCTCTGTGAAAGCTGCCGGCGGTAATATTGTTGAAATCCGTCATAAGGGCACCGAAGACCATCTCCTTTTCGATCCTGCCAATCAGGTTATAGTATGTGGGATTCTTCTCGTAGACCACAGGAGCCCCATCCGTGCTCTTATTATCCACGATGAGATTGACCCTGTACTTCCTGAATGGATCCAGGGGACCCTGCGGTATGCGCTCGGGGGGCAGGAGAAAGATGTTCACATTCCTGATTATATCGTCGTACATCTTGTTGAGGTACTCCACCACATGGGGATAATCCGTGTACTTCTCCACCAGTTCCCTGAAGTGGACCTCCACCGTCCTGCGGGCCACCTGCCTGTCGAATTCCTCCAGCCTCTCCTTCAGTTCCTTGTCGAGTTTCGCCAGCCTCTTCAGGGTTTCGGCTATATATTCCTCCAGCTGTTTCCGCTTCCGATCTATGAATTCTTTTATGTCGGGCGGCAGACTGGCATACTTCTGGGGCGATAGGGGTTCTCCGTTGAATATGGGTATTATGTTGAATCCGGCAGGCTGAGGCTGAATTATGAATCCCAGTTCGCTGGCCTTCCGATTGAGCTCGGAGAGAATCTCCTCCCGCCTTCTGTTGAATTCCTTTACGAGCTCCTCCTTCTCTGATATTATACTCTCGCTCTCGAAAGCACTCCGAATAGCGCCCCTTATGGTATTGATAAAGTTGTCCACATCCTGAACGAACCTGTTGCCCACATCGGGGGGAAGAGAAAAAGCTATGGGGGAAGATGGGTCATCGAAGTTGTACACATACAGCCAGTCGGGAGGTGTGGGCCTGTCCTTCGCAAGCTTCTTCACCACCCCCTCCACAACCTCATCCCTGCCGCTGAACCTCGGCCCCACAACGAATACATTGTACCGGTCGTTGTCGATGGAAAGGCCCATCCTCAGGGCTTCCACAGCCCTCCCGTGTATAAAGCTCAGATCCGGAACCTCTCCACCATCCTCCAGAGAGGACAGATCGATGGAGGGCCTTAGATCCTCCGGCTTCAGTCTATTCTTTCCAGCATCCATACCTCATCTGCCCCATCCACTTCCCTGACCTTTACCTTGACCACCTCCGTCAAAGAAGTGGTTATTCTTTTACCAACTATATCGGCGCATATAGGCATTTCCCTCCATCCCCTGTCTATGAGAACCGCCAGCTTCACATCTCCGGGCCTGCCGAAATCGAATATGGCGTCCAGCGCGGACCTCACAGTCCTTCCGGTGAAAAGAACATCGTCCACTATGAGAATCTTCCTGCCATCTATATTCTCCCCGAGCCGCGTCCCCTTTACCACCGGAATATCGTCTATGAGGCTGAGATCATCCCTGTAGAAGCTTATATCGATTTCGCCGAGAGGCACATCCACCCCCGTCTCCTCCCGCACGATGTCCCTCAGGTAGCGGGCCAGATAGACCCCCCGGGTCCTTATCCCCGCGATGATGAGATTGTCCAGATCCGGATACCTTTCGACTATTTCGAGCCCCATTCTCTTGATGGTGACGAAGAACTGCTGCGTATCCATTATGCGATACTTTTCCTTCAGATTGTTCGCTCTCATGTTGCCGTTAATTTTAAACATACTTGTCAAGATACCATATTGCATCTGCCACTTCGGGCGCTTTTTATAGTTCCCGCCCCGGAAACACAGATATGACTCAAAAACTCAAAAACCCACAAATTTTATCACAAATAAACAATTACCCTGTATCATGAATATTTTACTGATACACCTTGATTTTTCCGGGTTCGGAATTAAAATTGTAAAAGCTATGTTGATGCTTAATATGTTATTGGCACAAATGTTAATCGACAGGGCAGTGGAGGCCGGTTATCCCGATTCCATCTATATTTTAGAATTCTACGGGGAACAGAAAGACGGGAAGGAAAGAAGCCTATCCAGTTTAAGGAATCTGAATTTCATAAAGAGAGTCTCCCCCTACAAACCCCACGCCTACATGCTTATAGTGGAACCGGGGAAGGTGGACACCTTCCTGATAAAGGAGGTCCTGAGAGATGAGGGGATTGAGAAGTATCGCATTATCCATTAGCCTCGGCCTTCTCATCCCATCCCTGGCACACTCCCAGAGCACGGTGTGGGCCGGTCTTACCACTTATGGAGGAACGGGATTCGACTGGACATTCGGGATGGATATACAGAGGGACTTTATAGTACAGACCATATTCAGCACTTCCTATCAGGCAGTTCCCAGCACCGGTGTGGACTTCATAGTCATGCTCAACAACCCGGCGGGCGGCTCCTACTGGGAAACGGTCATCGGTAAGGCCGATACCAACGAATGGACTTACGATGTGGCATTCCTGGAGGATGGAAATGCTGTGGCCGTGGGAGTATCGTGTGTTCCAAATTCCGGTTCTCCCACTAATTGCTCAGTTCCAGGAAGGGGATTCGTCATAAAGCTGGACAGGTACACCGGAAACATTATCTTCGCGAAGGAGATAATCGACGATTGGGAATATTATGACGACTGGGTACGGCTGTTCAATGTCGAGCCCACATCCGACGGAGGATTCGTGGTCGTGGGGGAAATCAGTTATATCGGCTCGGATTACGATGTCCTTCTCATGAAATTCGACAGCGATGGCAACCTTCAGTGGAACAGGATACTGGGAACTGCAGAAACGGAATGGGCCACCAGCATATTCCAGATAGCAGATGGAAACCTCATAGTAATTGCCCCCCTGAGCAGTGAAATCTGGATGGGTAAGCTGAATATCACGGATGGAAGCATAATATGGCAGAAGACCTATTCGAGGGATACATACGGACCAAGCAAGTACTTCTCATGGGCCTATCCCACATCCGATGGAGGCTTCATCCTGGCCGATGAAATCGACGGAGGGACATCCAGGGACATCCTCTTCATCAAGTTCGACAGCTACGGGAATGTCCTGGGGAGCTTTACACTGGGAACCACTTCCGGCCTCGGCGATGTGGGGGTGGATGCGGTGGAAGGGACAGATTACTACTACTTCACGGGCTTCATAAGGGATTACGATGTTCCAATCGTATATGTGGACAAAACCACCCTTCAACCCACGCTGGTCAGGTATATCCTCTCCGCGGGGGACGAGCAGGGAAGAGCCATAGATGTAAATACCACCCTGACCACGGAAGTGCCCTATGTGGCCGGCTACACGGACAATGCCGCATGGACTGCCGGCTATTACGATGGTCTTCTTGCCGCGGACAGCGGCACCGTGGACACATGCTACTGGAGAACTGCCGTGGATACCGCATGGTCGTACCTGAGTATCTATCCCTCCATTGCCAGCTGGAACGACTATGGAACCGGCGGCATAATAATCCAGGATGGCACATACTCTCAGGGCTTTATAAACACCAGCAACTCCATCACATGCGGACTTCTGACCCCACTGGATACGGATGAGAGGTACGAAGACTGCCGCCTGGGAGTGGAGGTGAGGAACAACATGCTCATCATAAGGGCGAAAGCCTCGCAGGATATAAACCTGAAAATCTATAACTCGTCGGGCAGGCTGATCATGAGCAGGGTTTACAGGGACCAGCTCCTGATACGGGAGAGCCTGAATCTGAAACCCGGAACCTATATCTTCCATATAAATGACCTGAGGAAGAAATTCGTAATCCACTGAAGTGCGATGGGGCGGACATCCGCCCCTACTGAATCCTCTCAATATTCACCCCGAAGCGGGACATAACTTCTCTAAGCCACTGCGACAGGTAAACCGGATACCTGTCCTCCACTTCGTATATGGCTTTCAGGTGCCCGGGCAGGGAAGCAAAGGCCTCCCTGAACCTTCTCCTCCCCTCCTCCATGGAATCTTCCCTCACCGGCCTGCCCCCCTCTATAAATTTGACCAGCAAGGGTTCCGCATTCTCAATCTTCTCACCGCTGAGGGCTATTATGTCCCGAACCATCATGCCATTTTCATAAACTCTGTAGAGCATCTTCTTTCCAGCGAGGGTCACCTTTCCGGGAGAGAGCTTGACCCGGGGACCGCTCTCATCCTCCACCAGCTTGTAAACACCGTTGAGATAGGGGATATCCGCACTGGTCCCGAGCCTCGTTCCCACACCGAATGCATCCACCTCGGCCCCATTTTTCAGCAGGGAGTCTATTGCGTACTCATCCAGGTCTCCGGAGAGGAATATGAGCAGTTCCAGACCATGCTGTCTGAACATCTCCCTCACCTTCCTGGAAAGGCTCACCAGATCCCCGCTGTCTATTCTCACCCCCTTGATCCTGTACCCCTGTTTTACCAGTTCTATCACTTTCCTGGCCGCCTCCAGAACATCGTAAGTGTCGATCAAAAGGGTGGTATTGGGAAAGTCCTCCGCAAAAGTCCTGAAGGCTTCCTCCTCGCTCTCGAAGGACATCACATAGGAGTGGGCCATGGTGCCGAAAACGGGAATCCCGTAGATTTTCCCGGCAAGGAGATTGGATGTTCCCATGAAGCCCACCATGTAGGTGTTCTTCGCCACCTTTATACTCGCATCCACCCCGTGATCCCTCCTGGGAGAGAAATCCACGCATGCCCTCGACCGGGCGGCGGATATAACCCGGGCCCCCTTGGTGGCTATCATGGACTGGAAGTTGAACTGGTTTAGAAGGGCCGTCTCCAGTATCTGGGCCTGAATCCTGGGGGCAGTAATCACTACAACCGGCTCTCCCGGAAAGTAGATCTCCCCGGAGGGCACCGCATACATATCACCCGTGAACCGCATACCGGCGAGGAATTCCAGATAATCCTCCGAAAACATGTTCAGAGAGCGCAGATAGTCTATATCATCCGGAGTAAACCTGAAATCGAGGAGAAAGTCTATTATGTCGTCGATTCCGGCACTGACGAGATAATTCCTGTTCTTGGGAAACTTCCGGACGAAGAGCTCGAAGGTGGCAGGTTCATTCTTCCCGTGTTTAAAATAGCTGTACCCCATGGTAATTTCATATAGGTCCACCAGGAGGGGACTTATCCTCATACCCGTCCTCCTTTTTCTATTCCATGGAACTCGGGCTCGAATCCCAGCTCCTCCATAAAGATCCTTTTAACCCGCCTCATATATTCCAGAGCGGCAGACTTCCTGCCGGATTCCATCATCGTCCTTATGGCAAGCTCGTGTCCCTTTTCGTTGAAGTAATCTATGTCCAGGATTTCCCTGGCTATCCTTCTGGCCTTATCGTAATTGGCCCTCTCCAGCTCGTACTGGCCTATAAACTCCAGCGCATCCATAACAGCGGAATTCACCTGCATGATAAAGTCGTCGAAGAGGGGGTCGTATATCCCCTTGAGGAACCTGTCCCCGGCCACCTCTATAGCCCTTTCGAAATAGGTATAGGCCTTGTGGGGATTGCCCATATTCCTGTAGTGAATGCCCTTTTCGTAATTCTCTTTGAACTCCTGAAGGTCCAGATAAACTACCTCTGGATTCAACCTGTAGAAGTACTTATCCTTGACTATAGCCTTCTTTCCTAAAACTCTCCTGAGGGCAGTGAGATTTACATGGAAGTTGTTTAGGGCCCGCTGACTATCGAATTCTGGCCAGAGGGCGGCCAGTATGTCGTCCGTGGTTATGTTCTTATCATCCCATATAGCCTTCACGAGGATGAGGAGAATCTGCTGTGCCTTGTATGTCCCGATGTCCTTCCCCGATATCTCCCTTCCAGCCACATCCTTCAGCCTCAGGCCTCCGAATGTGCGGATTTCCACCTTCTCCCTCTCGAATTCGGATGGAATATTCAGTCTTTCGGATATCTCCATCACCTTGAGGGCAAATCCCAGCTCCTTGTATATCTCCAGCGCCTTCGGAAGGGTCGAGTCCTTCAGCTCGTAAATCTGAGCCATAAGAAGTCTGGGTATTTTCTTGGGGAGCTTCCTGCCGTTAAGAAAGGCCCTGTATGCACTGTAGATTTTCTCCATGAAATCCCTCTCCGGCTCTATCTCGGACAGGAGGGCTCTGGCCTTCGCCACATCCACACGGGCAAGGAATGGTATTATTATATCCAGAGCAAGTCTGTTGAATATGTGGGAATAGATGCTCCTGTTGAAAAGCAGATCCTCCACCATCGCCATCTTCCTCTCCTCATCGGACAGGCGGAATGTGGATGAAATCCTGATGTAGTCGTTCTTCTCAACTATCGCCAGCTCGAGGGCCTTCTCCAGATGGAGCCCTGCCCTCTTGTAGTCCCCCTGCTCCTGAAGGAACACTCCCAGAAAGTAATGGACATACATCTGCCCGTATATGTATCCACTCCTCCTGGCCATATCCAGAGCCTTTACTGCATATTCCATCGCAGAATCGTAATCCTCCATCTCGTATGCCAGAACCCCCATGTGGTACAGTGCCTTACTCACTATAACGAGATCCCCGTGCCTCTCTGCCTCCGCCCTCAGAATCCTGAGGTAGTCCATTGCTTTCTTCCGCTCCCCCTCCATCAGGTAGATATTGGCCAGGAAGTTTATGAGGTTCAGCTTATCGGGGCCCTCTATATCATCGAGCATCTTCATCGCTTTCTTTTTGAATCTGGCATAATCCCGCCTGTAGTACAGATAGTAAAGGTGCAATATGGGACTCTCCTTCCCCTCAACGAGCTTCTCGTAATCCTCGAACCTCCTCTTAAAAAGCAGGTACTTTGCATACTGCTCCACCGCCTCCCGGTCATCGGAGACCTGCTGGAACAGGGTATCCACATCCTCATGGCCACCGGTTTTAATTGCAATGAGAAGCCTGAGGCGGGCGGCCTCTTTCCTGTAAGGATCGACCCGGACCCTCGAATAGAACTCCATCGCGAGGGAGTACTTATTCAGCTTCCTGTAGTGATTTCCAAGCCTCAGGGCGCACTTCGAGAACTCCTCCGGATACTTTTCATCCAGTCCGGAGAGCTCCATATACCTGACCAGTCTGTGCAGTTTCTCCAGGTCGAAGGCCTCCCCCTCCCTGAATTCATCCAGCAGGGAAAGGGCCTCCCTGCGGTAGAAGGACTTCCTCTCCTCCTCCGATATGGTTCCCAGTATGTATTCCTTCAGGCCATGTAATCTAATACCCTCCTCATCCACCAGACCGAGGCTCCTGAGATGCCGGAACACAGGGGATTGTACATCCACATACTCCGTAAGGGCCATCTTCAGGAGAAAATCCTTCTCCTCTTCGGACAGGAGGTCCAGTATCTTCCCGTATATCTCCTCCAGTATTTCGGGGGAAAAGGCCCTCTGGGGATCCAGATTCAGATGCCTCATGGAGAACAGCAGTTGATTGACCAGGGTTGGAATACCACCGGTCACCCTGTAGAGCCTCTCCACCACCTCCACGGGCATGTGCAACTCCATCAGATCCTCGAGAGAAAGGGGCTCCAGGTCTATGGCAAGGGCCCTGTAGAAGGATATATCGGGGGTGGAGATGAGTACGAACATTATGGGCTTGCCTTCAAGGGAAAGAATGAGTTTCCTTACGAGTTCCAGGTCTTCGGCAGAATAGAGCTCCATATTATCCAGAACGAGAACCACAGGAGAGACATCGCTCAATCTGTCCAGAAATTCATACAGGATGAAGTACTCATCCACAGGACGGGCATCGTACTCCGGAAAAACGAAGTAGCTCGAAAGGTCGGGGTATATGTGGACTGCCTCCATCGGGAGAACTCTTCCAAGAAGACGGCGCCTGTCCCCGAATTTCTTCACGAACTCCCTTATCACACCATACCCCGGGCGCACATGGGAGGAGTGTATACGAACCACATTATCCGGAACATTTTTAAGAAATTCCTTCACCAGCGAAGTCTTTCCCAGCCCCTTCGCCCCTTTAATATGAACCACGCGGGACTCGCCATTAAGCACATCGGACAGTACATCCGAAAGGAACCTTATCTCCCTTTCCCGACCCAGAAATATCTGCACAGTCAAAGTTTACAGAAGAAATTCCCTTATGTAATTCGCGGCTCCTACTCCTCGATGAGGGCATTGAGTATCATAAGGGATATGGCAATAATCAGGAAGAAGTACGCCAGCTCCATATTTCCCAGAATGAAGAAGGCATCAGCGACTATATAAACCAACATGGCCATTATGCCTTCGGTCCATCTCCTTCCCAGGTCGCTTCCCAGGTAGGCAAGCAGATTATGGATGGTGAATGTAAACACGATAATATCCATAACCGCAAACGCAAGAGCCACATGGGCTCCAAGGGGACTGTTGAGGGCAAGGTAGAGCATTATGGTGGATATGAGTGCAAAAGCCACGAAAACCAGAATGAGCTTTCCTCCCTTCAGGCTCAGCCCCCTCCTGATCATCCCCACGGCCATCATGAGAATCGTCGAGGCGAGAAACACCCTGGAGAGGAAATGCATGAGTACATTCAGAGGACTGCCGGGTTTCCAGAAAATCGTAAGGGTTATGAACACACCCACCAGACTGAAGATTATCCAGAACCGTCCCCTGAGGGTCTCCGGACCCACTATCCTGTACTTTCGTATTGCACTAACGAAGAACACGAGCCCGGTTATCGACAGGGCTGGAACGAGAAGGCCCCTATCCACAAAGTACGCATAAAAACCCAGGGCTACTACCAGAACATTCAAAATCCGAAGTATCCATACCATCCTAAAAGTATAAAGGTGAATCAGATAAAAATGTGTGCTTAAAGCATTCATTCTTCGATAAAAATGTGAATCAGCACGGACAGGAAACTGGAACTCCAGAAATGGACGGAGGGAAATCCAAAAACTCCCGGGGCTATAAAATTTGAGACGAACAGGAGGGGATTTTAAAATGCCGAAGGTGAAGACCAAGAGAGCAGTGGCAAAGAGGTTCAAGATAACGAAGAATGGAAAGGGAAGCAAAATCCTGAGAAGGCATGCCTTCAAGAGCCACATCCTCACCAAGAAAACCAGCAAGAGGAAGAGAAGGCTCCGCAAACCTGCCCTCGTAAGCAGTGCAGACAAATTCCATGTTTTGCACGCACTCGGCAAAAAATGATCGATTACTTAGAGGACAGCTACCCGCCCATTAATGTCTTCGAAACAGAAGACGCCTATTATGTATTATTGTTTGCACCGAATGTGGACAGGGATTCCCTGAAGATAGTATATCAGCGGGGCACCATCTATATACAGGGATACCTGAAGGAGCCCGTGGAAACAGACAAAACCAAGTATTACTATATCATGGAGGCAGCGTACGGGTTCTTCGTAAGGGAAATCCACATCGGAAGGGAAATAGATGAGGAGAGGATAGAGAGCAAATTCAAGCAGGGGGTTCTCATTATAATCCTTCCAAAACCCGGCATAAAGGAGATAGAGGTACATGATGGGTGAAAAGGAAATGGACAGGGAGAACAGAAATACAGCCATTTTGCCGATACTCCCCATAAGGGGAGGTATCGTTTTACCGGGGCAGTTAATCCCCATAACCATAACGAGCGAAAAGGCAAAGAGCCTGGTGGAAGATGTTCTGGATGACCCGGATGCCAAAATACTGGCGGTGGCCCAGAAGAGCGCTGACAGAGTGGCAGAAACCATAGACGACATATACACGATAGGAACCATCATCAAAATCACCAAGTTCTTCCGGGATAGCAACAACAACATACGCCTGATAGTGGAAGGTCTTACCCCCGGCCGAATCCTGAAACTCATTCAGACCGATCCCTACATGAAGGGGGAAGTGGAGGAACTGGAGATCCCCCCCGTGGAGACCCGGGACCCGGAGATAGAGTCCCTCGTAAATGGAATAATCAAGGCCTTCAGGGAATACACACAGCTGTCCCCCATCCATACTGAAGAGCACCTGAGGAAGGTGGAGCATGTGGTCTCCCCCGTAAAGCTGGCCCACATGGTTACCGCCATGCTCCCCGCCAAGGTGGAGGAAAAACAGGTAATACTCGAGGAGCTGGACCCCAAAGAGAAACTCAAGAAAGTGCTGGAGCTGGTCCACAGGCACATAGAGATGCTCCGCCTGTCGGAGAAGATACAGGAGAAGGTAAGGGAGGAATTCGAAAAAACCCAGAAGGAATACTTCCTCAGGGAGCAGATCAAGGTCATACAGAAGGAACTGGGCGAAGAGGACATAGAACTGGAGGAGCTCGAAAAGAAAGTGGAAACCCTTCCCCAGCATGTAAAGGAAGTGGCCCGAAGGGAACTGAACAAACTCAGAAGACTTCAGCCCATCTCCCCCGAGTACCATGTGGTAAGGACCTATCTGGACTGGCTCGTCAATATGCCCTGGAATGTGGAAACAGAGGATAATCTGGATCTCAAGAATGCCAAAAAGGTTCTGGATGAAGACCACTACGACCTGGAAAAAGTAAAGCAGAGGATCCTCGAATATCTGGCGGTAAGAAAGCTCAAAAAGGATGCGAAGGGGGCCATAATGGCATTCGTCGGCCCTCCGGGAGTGGGCAAAACATCTCTGGGGCAGTCTATAGCAAGGGCGCTGGGTCGGAAGTTCATCCGCATATCTCTGGGCGGTATCAGGGATGAGGCGGAGATAAGGGGACACAGGAGAACCTATGTGGGTGCTCTCCCGGGCAGAATCATAAGCGCCATACGAAAGGTGGGTGTGAAGAATCCCGTCATCATGCTGGACGAAGTGGATAAGATAGGGGCCGACTTCAGGGGAGATCCCGCCGCTGCCCTTCTGGAGGTGCTGGACCCCGAACAGAACAAAGAATTCGTGGACCATTATCTGGAAGTGCCCTTCGATCTCTCCAAGGTGATTTTCATCACCACTGCAAATACCACCGTTACCATTCCACCTCCCCTCCTGGACAGGATGGAAGTAATAGATATTCCCGGATACACTCTGGAAGACAAGATTCACATAGCCATGCGCTATCTCATTCCCCGTGAAATCAGGAATAACGGGCTGGAAGGATACGACATAAGGTTCACCGAGGGAGCGATACGGAAAGTCATAGAGGGATACACCAGGGAAGCAGGGGTAAGACAGCTCTCCCGGGAAATTGCGTCCATACTCAGGAAGATTGCCCTCAGAATAGCGGAGAACAACATAAAGCAGAAGCGCTTCATTATAACCGAAAAGAGCGTCAAAAAGTACCTCGGACCGGAGAAGTACTACTCGGAAGTGGCCGAGCGAAAGGGAGAAGTGGGGGTAATTATAGGGCTTGCATGGACTCCCACGGGTGGGGACATCATATTCATTGAGGCCCTTAAGATGCCCGGAAAGGGGAATCTCAAGCTCACGGGTCAGCTGGGTGATGTCATGAGGGAAAGTGCAGAAGCGGCCTTCTCCCTGGTGAAGGCCAATCACAAACAGTGGGGCATAGAGGATTCAAAGGTGTTTATGGAAAACGATGTTCACATACATGTTCCCGCAGGAGCCATCCCCAAAGACGGTCCCTCGGCAGGAATAAGCATCCTTATGGCCCTGATATCCCTCCTGTCCGGCAGACCACCAAAACCCTACCTGGCCATGACGGGAGAGATAACGCTGCGGGGAAAGGTGCTACCGGTTGGAGGTATAAAGGAAAAAGTCCTTGCGGCCAAGAGGGCAGGGGTTAGAGAAATCATACTTCCCAAGTGGAACAAGAAGGATCTGGAAGAGATACCCCGGGACAGCATAAAGGACATAAAATTCCATTTCGTGGATGATGTGAATGAGGCATACCGCATCGTTTTTGAAACTACCTGACTTATTCACCACGATTCGGCTGGTGCTCATACCGGCCGTCTTCTGGTCTATTCCTGTAAATTCCTATCTGGCGCTGTCAATTCTGAGCATCGTATTCATAACGGATATCATAGACGGGTACCTTGCCAGGAAACTGCGCATAAGCGACAGAATGTTTGGAAAGGTGTACGACCACCTGGTGGATAAGCTCCTCATACTGACCATAACCTATGCACTCAATGCATACAAGGACCTGCCCAACTGGGCATACATGTTCTTTCTGATTCGCGAATTTCTCCTCATAATAGGGGGCGTATTCATCTGGCTGTCCACACCAGCCCATGTGGATGGGTCCAATGCTCTGGGAAAAGCCGCCGGCATTACCTTCTATGCGATGGTAATCGCATACATATTCGAGATGCCATTCAGATGGCACCTGCTGGTCCTCTCCATAGCGATGTCTTCCATCGCTTTCGCCGGTTATGCTTATAGGGAGCTCAACAAGCTGAAGCACACGAAAAAGAGATGATGTCTATCAAATTCTGTTGAGGGACCTGATGAATCCCTCGTTTCTCCTCCACTTGGGCTTCACTTTCACATGGAGCTCCAGGAAGACCGGTTTTCCCAGAAGGGCCTCTACATCCTTCCGGGCCGCCATCCCCAGCTGCTTTATCTTCCTGCCCCCCTCCCCTATTATTATGGGTTTCTGGCTCTCCCTTTCCACATAGATTATGGCCCTGATATAGACCTTCTTTCTGTTCTCCTCTGGATGCTCCTCCGGGTCTATGAATTCCTCCACATGGACGGCAGTGGCATACGGTATCTCTTCGTGATAATGCTGATAAATCTTCTCCCTTATGATTTCGGCCACCAGAATCCTCAGGGGCTTATCTGTGATCTGGTCTTCGGGAAAGTACAGCTCCCCCTCGGGGAGGTACTTCTTTATAACATCCAGCAGAATGTCTATACCATCCCTGTACAGAGCACTTATGGGAACGAATTCCCTGAAATCGTGAAGCCTGGAGTAGTGCTCCATTATCGGAAGCAACTCCTTCTTGTCCCTCACGGTATCTATCTTGTTTATGACCAGGATCGAGGGTTTTCCCGACTGCTTCACAGCCTCCAGGACCCTCAAATCCTCCTCTGTGGGATATGTGGGCTCCACCACCATAACCACCACATCGGCATCCTGAAGACTGGAAAAAGCCTCCTTCAGGAGGGATTTATCCAGAACATTCTTCGCCTTTTTCATTATTCCAGGGGTATCGATGAATATAATCTGGGCATCCTCCAGGGTCAGAATGCCCAGAATGTTGAACCTCGTGGTTTGAGGCTTGTGGCTCACTATAGACACTTTCTCCCTGAGTATCATGTTCAAAAGGGTGGACTTCCCCACATTGGGCTTCCCGACGATCGATACAAATCCGGACTTCATGGGTCAAAAGTTTACAGGAATGCCTGCATTATACTTTGAAAAACAGGAGGTGGAAATGCAAATGGAAAGGGAGAAATTCTACGAAATACTATTCGAGGGCATGAGAAAACCGGGAGAAGCCCTTCCCCGTATAGAACAGGAGCTTCAGAGAATAATCGACGGTGAGCAGCCTCCAGACCCCGAAAGGGGCCGGCTGATATACCACCTGATAGAGGTTGCAAGATCCGTCCTGAGAGGGGATTACACACCGATAGGGGAATTCGCGGGCCACATGCTGAAGAATGACATAACGATTACAGAGGCCGCAGAGGCCATGTTCTGGATACTGCAGAAATTAAAAGAAAAATTAAGCGAAAACCCGGAAGTACACGATTTTCTGGACAGGATGGCCTTCCTTTTCATCGTCATTCTGTCCAGTGAGATGAATGAGCTGTTCTACAGGGCGGTTCAGAAAGCCACCGGAATGACCGATTCCCTGTTCAGAAGGCTCGCCAGGTACCACCTGAGGGGATCCGGTTAGAGCGGGCCGGTAAAGCTTCCTGCACTTTCTACCGGGAAACGGGGCAGGAGACAGGCTCCCCCGAAGCCTCCCTTTAAAATTAGTCGTTCATGGAGTACCATATAAAGGATCCCGCTCTCGCAGACAGAGGACTGCTTCGCATCGAATGGGCCGGCCAGCACATGGGCGTCCTGAGAAGGCTGGCCATAGAGCACGAAGGGGCCTTCAAGGGAACCCGAATAGCAGCCTGCCTGCACATCACAACCGAAACCGCAAACCTGGCAATAGCCCTGAAGAAAGCAGGGGCATCGGTGAGGTTATGCGCTTCCAATCCCCTTTCAACACAGGATGATGTGGCCGCCGCTCTGGTAAAACACTTTGGAATAGAAGTGTTTGCAATAAGGGAAGAGGATCGGGACACTTACTACGAACATATAAAGCAGTGTCTGGAATTCAAGCCCCACATAACCATGGACGATGGAGCCGACCTCACATCCTATGCCCACAAGCACGGCCTTACAAAAGGGATCATCGGCGGTACAGAGGAAACCACCACGGGTGTGATAAGGCTCAGGGCTATGGCAAAGGATGGGGTGCTGCACTATCCCGTCATAGCTGTAAACGACTCCAGGACAAAGTTTCTCTTCGACAACAGATACGGCACAGGACAATCCACCATAGACGGGCTACTGAGGGCAACCAACATATTGATTGCGGGCAAGACCTTCACGGTTGCAGGATACGGATGGGTGGGAAGGGGCATTGCGATGAGGGCGAGGGGCATGGGAGCAAGGGTCATCGTCACTGAAGTGGACCCCATAAGGGCAATAGAGGCCTATTACGATGGCTTCAGCGTAATGCCCATGGAGGAGGCCATAAGAATTTCCGACATAGTGGTAACGGCAACCGGAAACAAACATGTAATCGCTGAAAGCCACTTAAGGGCGGCCAAGGATGGAGTCATCCTTGCGAATGCCGGCCACTTCGATGTGGAAATCGACAAGAATGCCCTGGAGCGTCTGTCCGTAAAGGTGCGCAGAATAAGGGACAATGTGGACGAATACACCCTCGAGGACGGTCGAAGGATATTCCTCCTTGCACAGGGACGCCTCGTGAATCTCGCATCCGCGGAAGGGCATCCATCCGAAGTAATGGATATGAGTTTTTCCAACCAGTTCATGGCGGTGAAGTATATTCTGGATAACCACGAAAAACTCGAAAAGAAGGTTTACAGACTGCCGGATGAGATAGATACGATGATAGCATCCCTGAAGTTGAATGTCCTGGGGGTTAAAATTGATGCACTGACGCCGGAGCAGAAGAAATATCTCTCCAGCTGGGAGGAAGGGACATGAATCTGTTTTTCATTGCACAGGTATTCGTAATTCCGGTGGAGCAACCATCCGTTCGAGTGGAGGATGGGAAGGCTATAGTTTCCTGGACCAGGGTGGACACATCGGTGTCGAAGTACGATGTTTACAGGAAGGTTGAGGGGGAGGAAAACATCGTCAGAATAGGTGAGACCAAGGACACTTTCCTCATAGACACCACCCTGATTCCAGGCAAGACCTACAGGTATATGGTGAGGTCATTCGCCCCGGATGATTCCACATTCGTGGACAGCAGGTGGTCCCAGCCCGTCACCCTGCAACAGAAGCAGGAGCAAGCCGAAAAGAGGCAGTACATCCTGGGAGTGATAGCCAGGGAGAGGTTCCCGGTGCTCATATTCCTTCTGTTCTTCGGGTTCCTGTTCTTCTACTACTATAATCAGGCCCGGATGGGCAAAGAGATCTTCATAAGAAGGCTGGCGGGACTGGACGCGATAGACGAAGCGGTGGGCCGCTCGACGGAAATGGGCAAGCCGGTGGTCTTCGTCCACGGTCTCACCGGGCTGGATGACCCGACCACAATATCGGCCATAGCAATACTCAAATACATAGCGAAGAAGGTGGCCATGTACGAAATAGACCTCATCGTGCCCAACACGGATCCACTGGTCCTGCTCGCATCCAAAGAGGCGGTAAAGGAGGGAATGCTGGAAGCGGGAAGGCCGGATGTTTACAGGGAGGAGAACATCATGTTCCTCACCACGCAGCAGTTCGGATATGCGGCGGGTGTTAACGGAATACTGGTCAGGGAGAGGCCTGGAGCCACCTTCTTCATGGGGTATTTCTATGCGGAATCCCTCGTGATGGCAGAGACGGCCTACTCCATCGGTTCCATAAGCATAGCGGGTACGACCGCCATAACCCAGCTACCCTTCTTCATTGCCGCGTGCGATTACACCCTGATAGGTGAAGAAATGTATGCCGCATCCGCATACCTGAGCCGCAATCCCGTGGAAATAGGCACTATCAAATCCGAAGATGTGGCAAAAGTGGTCCTGATTTTCGCAATCGTCGTGGGCGTAATACTCGCATCCCTTTCCCAGCTTGGCATAGCCGAGCATTTATATGAGGCCTACAAGGCCCTGTGGAGCGCAACAGGAGGATAGAAGATGCAAACCACATTACCCGTTCTGCTCACTTTCATAATGGGTACTTTCATGATCCTGATGTTCTTCATGCCCCAGTTTGCCAATGCGGAGAGTCTGGCAACCAGATGGACGACAATAGTCTGGGGTTTTGCCCTTCTGCTGGGTATAGACAGCCTTATACTTGGACACCTGAGAAAGATAAGAAAGGGAGGTGCCCAGTCCATCCACAGCTGGGGATTGATAATAGCCTTCTTCGCAACTCTGCTGTGGGGTTTCTTCGCATGGTGGAAGTACGGAAATCCATTCGCCCCCCAGTCCTCCTTCCTCTGGATGTTCCGCTATGTATATCTGCCCCTGGATGCCACGATGTTCGCCCTCCTGGCCTTCTTCATCGCATCGGCCGCCTACAGGGCATTCAGGGCCAGAAGCATGGAATCCACCCTGCTCCTGATAGCGGCCACCATCGTGATGATGGGAAGGGTTCCCCTGGGTGGAGCGGTTTTCGTGGCCTTCTTCGTGGCTTTCATGCTGATGATTGGAACCTATATGCTTTACGAGAGCACCAGGTACACCGGATTTGACAGGTTCATAAGGATTATCATCGGTCTTCTCTTCATAGGGGTACTGATTCCCCTGATGAACCCATCGTACGCAAAGAGCTTTGCCAACTTTATTCCCGGATTTGCAGACTGGGTGATGCAGGTGCCCAACACTGCGGGACAAAGGGGAATTGCACTCGGTCTGCTTCTGGGCGGAATCGCCTTCTCCCTCAGGGTGCTGTTTGGTATAGAAAGGGGGTACCTGAGATGAATGCCGCAGTCAGAATACTGGAGCAACTCGGAAAGCTGGACAGGCGGCTGATATACGCTCTGGTTTTCCTGGCCACAGCCATTCCCCTCATCCTCAACATTAAACTGCCCATGCCCGTCTCTCCGGAGGTCAAATCAGCATTCGAGGCGGTCGACAGGCTGAAACCCGGAGATGTGATACTCATTTCCACCGATTACGGTCCCTCCTCCGCTCCCGAGACACAGCCCATGCTGGAGGCCATACTGTCCCATGCATTCAAAAAGAATGTAAAGGTACTCCTGATGACCCACTGGCGCTTCGAGGGGCTCATAATGGGAATCGAGGGGATAGACAAGGTGGCAAAGAAATACCACAAGGAATATGGGAAGGACTACCTGGTGCTGGGATACAGGCCGGGCGGAACAGCCGTCATGATAGGAATGGCGGAGGACTTCAGGAACATATTCTCGACCGACAATGCGGGCAAACCCCTGGACTCCTATCCGATCTACAAAGAAATAGCAGGTGATGACGGTGTTCTCAACTACAAGGATATAGACCTGCTCGTGGGGCTCGAAGCCGGTTCCATTGGAAACTTCTGGATCATGATAGTGAATGCAAGGTACAAGGTCCCGATGATCATGGGAACCACCGCAGTCATAACCCCCGAATTCTTCGCCTTCTATCAATCGGGGCAGATAGAAGGGCTTCTGGGCGGACTTAAAGGGGCTGCGGACTACGAGACCCTCCTGGGGGTGGTGGGATTCGCAAGCAAGGGTATGGTGTCGCAATTTTCAGTTCATGTGCTCATCATACTTCTGATCCTTCTGGGCAATCTCAGCGATATAGCAAGGAGGTTTAGGGGATGATGGAGATCCTCGGAATCTGGATAGCCGCCTTTTTAACTCTCGCAATTCTCTCCTTCCTATTCGGGGACAACCCCGTTTATAAATTCGTGGAGCATATATTCGTGGGTTCATCGGCAGCATTCGGAGTTCTCGTGGCCTTTAACCAGGCCGTCTGGCCCTTCCTGCAGGAAGGACTGACAACCACAGACACTTTCCTGAAAGTCACAACCTATATAGCGATGTTCATGGGTGTCCTTACCCTCTTCCGCCTGGAGATTATGAATTTCATAGCTCCAAATCTCACATGGATTTCGAGATTTCCAATCGCATTCGTCACCGGTGTGGGAACGGGAATAGCCATAGTCACCAGCATCCATGGCTTCATATTTCCTCAGACCGTGGCCACATTCCTCCCCCTGTTCGAGAATCGCGCCAGCGCTGTGGAAATTGCCTCCAACATCATCCTGGTAATAGGCGTCCTTTCTTCTCTCTACTACTTCTACTTCTCCATGGAGCAGAAGGGTGTCCTGAAGGGAATAACCCGAACAGGCATGGTCATCATAATGATAACCTTCGGAGCCGCTTTCGGATATACGGTTATGGCCCGTGTTTCCCTGCTCATCGGAAGAATTTACTTCCTGATTTCGGACTGGCTGCACCTTGTCAGGTAGTGGGCTTCGCTCCGCTTCGGGGCGTTTTCCGGAGAAATAAAGATGAGTTTTAAGAGAAGAGCGGGAATAATTGCCTTTGTGTCTCTCCTTACTTTTGCCATAGACCAGGTAATAAAGTTCATTGTGGTACAGAATTTTCCCGCGGGCATACCCACGCCCGTGGTGGGGAACTTTTTCAGAATAACCCTCATATTCAATCCCAATACGGCATTCGGCATATCACTGGGCCAGAACTTCCCCTATACTCTCGTGGCCGGGACGATCAGCGTTCTGGTTCTCATAATGGCCCTTGTGGAGAAGAATGTCTGGAACATCGTGGCTTACAGCATGATACTGGGAGGCGCGATGGGGAACATATTCGACAGGATTCTGAGGGGGGAGGTGGTGGATTTCATAGATATAGGCATAGGGGAGAACCTGAGGTGGTATGTCTTCAACGGAGCCGATGCCTTCATTACCCTGGGCATAATAATGCTACTGGCAGAGGGAATCGTGTCCCACCTGAAAGCCGGAAGGGATGCATGAACCTATAAAATTTCCCTGCAATGGATTACGGGAAGCTAATCGAAGAAGCCAGGGAGAGAGCAAAGGAAGTCGAGACCGCCCAATCCCTGCCTCAGGTGGACCTGAAGAAGTACATAGACTATACCCTGCTTAAACCCGAATCCACTTATCAGGATGTGATTAATCTGTGCAATACCGCTATAAAACGCCAGTACTTCGGCGTGTGCGTGAATCCCCACTATGCATCCTTTGTCAAAGAGCATGTGAAGGCCGCGGGAATAACCACATGTGCAGTGGTGGGATTTCCCCTGGGAGCCACTTTGAAGAAGGTGAAGATGTACGAAACGGAACTCCTCCTCAATGCAGGGATAGAAGAAATCGACATGGTAATGAACATCGGGGCCTTCAGGAGCGGAGAGTACAGGTTCGTGGAGGAAGAGATAAGGGCCGTGGCCTCCATCCATCCCCATGTAAAGGTCATCATTGAAACCGCCCTCCTGACAGATGAAGAGAAGATTAAAGCCACGAAAATCGTGGTCAACGCCGGCGCCCGATTCGTGAAGACCTCCACCGGATTTTCCAGAGGAGGGGCCACATACTTCGATGTGGCGCTTCTGAGGCTGGCTGCGGGCAATTCTATAGGGGTGAAGGCGGCGGGAGGAATCCGCAGCGTTGACAGGGCCCTCAGGATGATCATGGCGGGGGCCGACAGGATAGGAACATCCACGGACCTTATTGGAAATGAAGAGAAGTGAGGCTTTGATTTATATAGGTCTGTTCTCCCTGCTGGCCATGGGTCTGGTATGGCTCAACAATCTGAACTACATGTATTCGCGAAAAATTACACAGCTGAAGGACGAAAGGGATATATGGATGAGCCGATACCACAGGATTCAGACCAGGTATTACAGGGCTTTTCCATTCAAGGAGTACATAAGCAATGTGGAGGCTGAGGGCAGTCCAGGCGGGCGTGATAGTCTGGTTCCTGATAGTGGTGGCCCTTCTGGCAAGGATTCAGATAGCGGGAATTGAGGAATACAGAAAACTGGCAGAAAAGCAATCCCTGAGAATCATAAAGAGGCCCCCATTCAGGGGTGGTATATACGACAGAAACCACAGACCTCTGGCCCTCAGCATACCCGTTCTGGACCTGTACCAGAGGGTGGTCAGGGACAGCGTACTGGATTATGTGGGACTCCTTTCGGAACTGGGCATCCAGCCCGTGGATATAAAGCCCGGGCAGTGGAAGCTCCTTAAGAAGAATGTGCCCATCGAATACAAGCCCCTCGTCATGTCCCGGAAGGTCAGGGGAATATCCGCAATAAAGACCTACACCCGGCTTTACCCATTCGAAGAAGTGGCCAGGAATGTGGTGGGATTTGCGAGCAGGGACAGGGAGCAGAGCCTCCTCGGAAAGGAGGGGCTGGAAAAAACGCTCGAGGAGTTCATAGGAGGCAGGACCGGATACGAATACTTCCTTCAGAGCGCCGTAGGAGAAAGGTTTTACATAGCCACCAGAAAGGAGCCAATTCCCGGAAAGGATGTAAGAACAACGCTCGACATGGCAATCCAGACGATTTCTTACTCCGCCCTCAGGAAGAAGGTGCTGGAAGAGGACGCCAACTGGGGCTTTGCAATAGTGGTAAACCCCTCGACAGGAGAAGTACTGGCAATGGCCCAGTACAGGAATCCCAAAATGAGGGGCAGGGGGTACACCAACTACGCAGTGCAGTATCAGTACGAGCCCGGCTCCACCGTAAAAATATTCACAATGGCCAAGGCCCTGGAAATGGGAATCATAGAGGAGGACGATTCTGTATTCGTCCCACGGGGAGGCCTCAGGATAGGGAAGTACAGGATCAGGAATGTCTCCGATGAGAGGGGGTACATAACCTGGAGATATGCCCTTGCCCATTCGGTAAATACGGCTTTTGCGAAGCTGGGGCTCAGAATAGGGGGCGACAGCCTGTACGCCATATTCAGAAGGGTGGGCTTCGGTCTGAAAACGGACATACTCCTCAATGGAGAAACCAACGGCCGCCTTATAAAGAGAAAGCGCAGGATAGAGATTGCAAACTGGGCGATGGGACAGGGACTCTCCGTCAGCGGAATCCAGATGGCAATGGCATATTCGTGCATAGCCAATGGGGGATGGCTCCTCGCCCCCCGCCTCCTCCTGCAGGTGGGAGGACAGTACTACAACAGCAGGGTGGTCGTCAGAAGATGCATGGACGACTCCACAGCCATGAGGCTGAAAAAGCTCCTCACAGTTGTGGTCGATAGCGGTTCCGGAAGACTGGCCCGCATAGAGGGGATGAAAGTGGGAGGCAAAACCGGAACTGCCCAGAAATTCGACCCCGCAACAGGCGCATACAGCAACACCCGTGTAGTGACCTCCTTCATAGGATTCTTCCCGGTGGATACACCCCGCTACTTAATATATGTGGTGGTGGACGAACCCAAGAAGCACAGGTACGGGGGAACGGTGGCGGCCCCCGTCTTCAGGGAAATCGCCCTTCAAATCCTCAACTACGACAGCATACTGCATCCGGACAACCCTTTAAAATTAGAAATCCATGAAAATCTCGATAGCCAGTGATCACAGGGGATATCGCTTGAAGGAACACCTGAAATCCTATCTCAGAGAGAAAGGATACGAAGTTGTGGACTTCGGAACCGATTCCGAGGAATCGACCGATTATCCGGATTACATAATTCCGTGTGCCCGGTCCGTGGCGGATGGGGAAGCCGACTTCGGTATAGTTATATGCTCCACAGGTCAGGGCTCCAGCATCGCCGCCAATAAGGTAAAGGGCGTGCGCTCTGCCCTCTGCATCACCCCCACATTCGCCAGACTGGCCCGACAGCACAACGATGCCAATGTACTGGCCCTTCCGGCAGACTTCATCAGCCTCCAGGATGCCATAACCACCGTGGAAGTATTCCTCAACACGCCCTTCGAAGGGGGGAGGCATGCCCGGAGGGTAAATAAGATTCTGCAATACGAAAACAGGAGGGATTCATAATGAAGAGAATACTGCCCCTGCTCTTCTTCATGGCCGCATGTGGTGGAGAAAACATAGACTACGCCACTGCGGAGCTGGAGGATGTTTTCAGGCCGTACGAAATAGAAAAGGGGGAGGTCCTGTACAAAATCAGCGGCGTGGAAGAGGGAAAAGAGTACCTGATTTTCGACAACTGGGGACACAGGCAGAAGAGGGCAAAGGATACGAAAGCGGGCTCAGTCCCCATAAAGACCCTGAAGATACAGACACCGGATTACATAACCTCCTACAAGCTCTCCTGCGAATGTGTGAAATACAGAATAAAGGATGAACCCGGAGTCATGTACTACGACAAGGAAAAGGGCCAGTATGTAAAGGGCAATCCATACTGCCTGAAGAAGAACAAAGTGGTAAAGGAAGTCAACGGCATAAGACAGCTGGTATGCGCCAACTATGTGTGGGAGGGCTCCAGAAGGCCCAACGCCCTCTATGTGGTTCTTCACGAGATATGGGATACTGCCTCCGCTGAAACCCGAAAGAAGCTGGGACCCATGATCAGGGGTCTCTCAAAGGAAATGTCCCTCGGATTCCTGTATGCGGCCATGATAGAGAAACTGCCCACCATCAAGAAAATTGCGGGCAAAGACGCAGAAGTCTATAAGGTATACGGGAAGGACATACGCATATTCCTGTGGAAGAACATCATTCTGGGAAGCGAAGTCCTGACGGGC
This sequence comes from Caldifarciminota bacterium, assembly GCA_026986535.1. GTDB lineage: Bacteria > Hydrothermota > Hydrothermia > LBFQ01 > DSFT01 > S143-66. Next base: position 3,842 of record JALSOK010000125.1, on the reverse strand, counting down.
AAACAGCTCCTGGTGGAGGCCGAGAAAGTAAACGAGAATCCGAAGATAGACGAAACCACATTCCAGGTACCCCCGGACTTTCCACCTCCCGTCCTGTACGACACCGCATCTAAAATCTTCAAAAACGAAAAGTATGTGGCCCGGCAGATCGTGGATATTTACCTGAGGGAGAAGGGGGCCCAATAATTTGAATATAAACAACGACCTGCTGGCAACGGCCCTGTATTACATAAGGCACTACTGGAGACAGATCGTTGCCAGCCTTGCAGTCTTCCTGATAGTGGGCATCGTACTGACTCTCATGGAAAAGACCTACGAGCTTTACATATCCAGGGCCAAGTTCATACCGTACGAAACCCGCAAAGAATCCCAGAGCATACTGCCCTACCTCTACATGGGCCGCAAGGAAATACCCCCGGAGCAGAAGCTCCTTGCAATGATTGCCAGCCGCAAAGTGATAAGGGAATTCGTGGATTCCACCGGATACAGGTTCTATATAGAGGAAAAATCCCCACCAAAGATGAAGATTCTTTCCATAGATGTGAAGGAAATCCCCCCTCAGGAGACCTTAACAGTAAGGGTCAATGGGGATAACCCCTATGTGGAAATAAGGGCGGATCGGGAAGGGGATGTGAAGCTCATATTTCTCACCCCTCAGCAGGCGGCGGAAAGGTTCTACCGGAAGCTCCACATTCGGGTGATGAACATACAGGAAATGCTCGGCATATCCAGGAATGTGGAATCCCCCATGGTGGCAGAAGAGAACCTGAAGGTGGTCATATTCCAGCTGTCCGAATCGGACCCCTACATAAAGAATATCGTCGAGGAATTCTCCCGATTTATACTCAGATACAACATACGGGACAAGACGCTCAAATACCAGAACAGCAAGCGGTTCATATCCCGCCAGATCAACAACTATATGGAAGAGCTGGACAAAATCAACTATCAGATCAGGATATTCCGCCTGCGCAACGCGTATGTGGAAATAGACAGGAAGAGCCCCGCCTGGGCAGAGCTCCTGGAACTGGAAAGGCAGAAGATAGAAATAGAAACGGAAATCAACTTCCTGCGCAGGTGGCTCGATCAAGAAGAGGGACTGGAATACATAATTACCTCCGATAGACTGCTGAAAGAAAGGCTAAAAATGCTCTACAGCCTTCAGGACAGCCTGAATCTGATGGAAGTTCTGTACGGAAAAGAAAGCCCGCAGTACCGCATTATGGAAGGCAGATTCAGGAAGCTGAGGGAGTCCCTCAGGAATATGGTAAGGGAGCGCATAAAAAATATGGACTCCAGACTCCAGTTTATAAAACTCAAGGAGAAGAACCTGAAGAATATGATAGGGAGGTCAATGGAAAATGAAAAGGAAGCCCTCACCCTTCAGGCCAGAAAGAAAGCCATAGAAGACATCCTGACACTGCTCTCCCAGAGGCTGGAGGAAATCCGGATAGAAGAGGCGGAGGTGGTACCGGACTTCAAGGTCATGGAAGTGGACATGGAAAGGGTCATACGGGGAAGGCACTGGAAGAGGAACCTCTTCGCATCCCTGCTCTTTGCCCTCCTCTTCGCCATTTCCTACATACTCATAGTGGAATACACCTCCAATACCGTGAGGGATCCGGACGAAGTGGCGATAAAGCTCAACATTCCAAAGGAAAAGCTCTATGAGATTCCCTACATAGAGGAGGAGGACGAAATGCCCATAAACATCCTCCTGAAGGGCCTGCGAAACAAACTGATTCAGGGCTCTGCGGCTCTGGAAGCCTTCAGGATAATCGCCCTGAGAGAAATCATCAACCGGAACATCAGAAAAACAGGAGCCACGAGCTCCATACAGGGGGAAGGGAAAACCTTCTTCCTTATAAATCTTGCCGCGGTGCTCGCGATGATGAATAAGAGGGTGGTCATAGTGGACGGAGATATGAGGAAGAAGAACATTTCGGAGATCTTCCATGTGAAGGATTCGGATGGACTCTCCAATATAATAGAAGGGGTGGACTTTCAGTCCATCATCCATCCCGTAAGAGAAACCCTGCACATCGTGGCGGCGGGAAAGAGATTCATAGACCCCATTGCAATATTCTCCAGTCCCCGGTACGACGATTTCATGGAATTCCTGGAAAAGAAATACGACTACATATTCGTGGACATTCCTCCTGTGCTGAATGTGGCAGAGACCACACTGACCATAGAAAAACTGGGGAAGGTCTTCTTCATAATAAGGGCCTCCTTTACTCAGGTGGAAGCCATAGAGAGGGCCCTGTCCATGCTCGAGGAGGAAGACATCATCGCCCACATACTGAACTCCGTCGGATTCACAAGGACGGGATACTACAGGTATTACAGGTACTATCGCAACTACTATTACAACAGGTCATCATGAGAGCACTTATACTGAGCGGAGGCTCCAATAAGGGGGCACTGCAGGTGGGAGCCCTGAGAGCCCTGCTGGAAAAGGGTATCCGGTTCGACATGGTCATAGGGGTCTCCATAGGGTCGCTGAATGGGGCATACTTCTCCTACAAGCCCACATTCGAGGGCATTTCGGAGCTGGAAAACCTGTGGTTGAGCGTCAGGAGAAAGGACATTTTTCCCGAGGGAAGACTGAAGGCCCTGTGGAGATTTATCCGCAATTCGGAAAGTCTGTTCACCAACGGGGCCCTCTACAGATTCCTCCAGAGGAACCTTCCAGCCAGGACATTCGCAGAACTACAGCTGGACTTCTATGTTCCTGCCTTCGACATAGATCGGTACGAGGTCTTCGTCTTCGGGGAAAACAAATCGGATCCCCTCATAGATGCCCTGATGGCATCGTCCGCTCTCCCGCCCTACTTTCCACCCTGGAAGTACAAGGGAAGGCGCCTGATAGACGGTGGATTCGTCAGCAATCTACCCTACAGAATAGCCATAGAGAAAGGGGCAAAGGAGATATACGCCCTTCACATAGAGGGAAGAAGGCACATAGATGAAAGGGTAACCGGTCTCTTTGAAATCATATCCCGCACCATGGACTACCTGATAAGGCTCAAGATAAAAGAGCACGAATGGGAAATCGAAAAGCACAAAGAGGTGAAACTGCACTATATAAAGCTGGAACCGGAAACCCCGATATCCATTTTCGACTTCTCCAGGGCAAAAGAGTTGATAGAGCAGGGATACAGGACAACGAAATCATATCTGGAATCGGAGCCCGCACAGAGGCCGGGCCTCATAAAGAGGATCAAAAACCTAATTCCCTTCCTCCTTCGAAGGTAATCTGCAGAAGAAGCCCCCCATCCGAAATGCGCACATCCTCTATCTCGATTCCCGGGTAATGCTTCGAAAAATCCAGGCAGAGGCGTCCCCCTTTCAGCGGCACAATGCCCAGAACGGACAGAACAGCGGCAACGATTTTTCCCCTCACGATGCGAAAGCAGATGGCACCATTTCTCCAGAAATCGGGCTTCAGAGCGATGTACACTGGCCCCCTCCTCAGGAGAATGGCTCCGGAGCAAATGGAAATCCTAACCCCCCTTCCGACAAGGGATTCCAGAGTTTCGGGCGTGAGCAGAACCTTCACGCGTCGAATTTTAAACCACTGCGGCACTCCCCTCGGGAGCAAAGCGCTCCTGTTGTCGGGACATGCACTTAAAATTGTGTAAAGGGAGGTAGTAGAGATGCCAGGGGGAAGGAGGAGGAAGATGAGCGAGAGGGGGAAGAAGCTGAGGAAGATGGCCATGGATATAAAGGTTCCCCGAACCAGAAAGGGAGGACTCAGAAGCAAGCTCCTGCCGGAGAGATGGAAGAGGAACGAAGAGGCAGGAGAGAAGTTGTTGAGAGTTCTGCTTTCCATGGGTTAT
>JALSOK010000124.1 GCA_026986535.1 Caldifarciminota bacterium | reverse complement strand
GAGGGGGAAATCATAGCCAGCGGCCACAATCTGGTTTATACAACCCTGGACCCCACGGCCCACGCCGAAATCATTGCCATAAGGAATGCGGCGCTCCGGCTGAAGAATCATCAGCTCAATGGGCTTCGCATGTATGTGACCCTCGAGCCCTGTATAATGTGTGCCGGGGCCATCGTTATCTCCCGCATAGAGGAGGTGGTTTATGTGGTCCGCGAGCCAAAGTTCGGCGGGGTTTACAGTCTATATCAGATTCCGACGGACATCCGCCTGAATCATACGGTAAGGGTTAGGCAGGTGGACTATCGGAGGCAGGAGATAATCGACATGATGAAGGCCTACTTCGAGAAGCTCCGCTGATTCATCCCTGTCCTTTTGCTCTTTTCCTCTGGATGGCCGCTTCTATGAAGCCATCGAAGAGGGGGGAGGTGGAGAGGGGCTGGGATCTGAACTCCGGGTGGAACTGGGAGGCGATGAAGAAGGGATGATCGGGAAGCTCTATTATTTCCACATATTTTCTCCCGGGATCCATCCCGGAGATCACCATACCCCCTTTCCTGAGGGATTCTATGTACCGGGGGTTCACTTCATACCTGTGCCTGTGCCTTTCGTAGATCCTGTTCTTTGTGTAAAGGCGAAATGCAAGGGTCCCCTCCTCCACATCTATCGGGGATGCCCCCAGTCTCATGGTCCCGCCTTTCGCATCCACATCCTTCTGCTCCGGCATCAGGTCTATGACCGGGTGGGGGGTTTCGGGAGAGAACTCCGTGGAGCTGGCCCCCTCCAGACCCAGGACATTTCGGGCGAATTCTATTACGGAGAGCTGCATGCCGAGGCAGATTCCCAGAAATGGAATCTTATTCTCTCTGGCAAATCGTATGGCCTGTATCTTCCCTTCGATTCCCCTCTTTCCAAAGCCCCCGGGAATCAATATTGCATCCAGGTTGATCTCCCGGAGATTTACCTTTTCCTGCTCCACCTCCTCGCTGTTTATCAGGACGGCATCCACCCTGACCCCGTGGCGGGCTCCCGAATGGATCAGGGCTTCGAATATGCTCTTGTAGGCGTCCCGTATATGAACATACTTACCCACTATCCCCACCCGGACGGATTCGGATGAGCTCTTTACCCTGCTGACGAACTCTTTCCACCGGTCCATGTGTCTGTGCTGGGAGCGGGGAGGAAGATTCAGTGAATCCAGAATCACATCCGTTATTCCCTGCTTTTCCAGTTCGAGGGGCAATTCGTAAACCGTTGGCAGGTCCAGAGACAGGAATACCCTGCGGGGATGCAGGTTGGAGGCCCTTGCCACTTTGTCTATCTCTTCTGGACCGGGCTTCACCTCGCTCCGCAGAATCAATGCATCGGGCTGGATACCGATTTCCCTCAGCTTCATTATGCTGTGCTGCATGGGTTTCGTCTTGAGTTCCCCCGCATTTCTCAGGTACACGAGCATTCCCACATGGATGTAAAAGGTGTTTTCTTCCCCCTCCTCCATCCTCATCTGCCGGATGGCCTCCAGGAAGGGGAGGCTCTCTATGTCGCCCACGGTTCCGCCCACTTCCACGATGAGAATATCCAGGTGTCCTTCCTGAGCCACCTCCCTTATGCGGTGTTTTATTTCGTCGGTCAGGTGAGGTATGATCTGGACGGTGGCTCCCAGATATTCCCCCCGCCGCTCCCTCTCTATGACTGCCCTGTAAACCTGTCCCGATGTGACATTGTGCTTCTTCGTCAGGTACTCACCCAGAAACCTCTCATAGTGGCCTATGTCCAGGTCGGTTTCCCCTCCATCCTCCGTCACGAAGACCTCACCGTGCTGAAATGGATTCATGGTTCCAGCATCCACATTGAGGTATGGGTCCAGTTTCATGATGGATACGCGAAATCCCTTTTCTTTCAGGAGGAATCCTGTGGAAGCAGCGCTTACCCCCTTTCCGAGGGATGATAGAACACCACCCGTGATAAAGATGTATCGGGGCATGAAAAATTTTAATGCTCTTTCCGGGCTTTTAATTCCGTCCTTTAAACTTGGTATATGAGAACTCTAAAAATTTTCATGGGGATACTGATGCTGTCCCCACTCTATGCACAGAGCCCCTGGGATGTAATCTGGTCCCGCATTATCGACAACGGCAACGATGATAATATAATGGACATGGAAATTGATTGGGATGGGAACTTCGTTGGGGTGGGCTATACCGATTCGTATGATCTTTACAGCGACCTTCTCCTTGTAAAGCTGGATTCTTCTGGTAATGTTCTCTGGCAAAAGGTGGTGGGGCCCGGAAATAATTCTACGGATTATGGTATGTCGGTGGCAATAGACTCGTCCGGTTATTATCTCGTCGCGGGGCATACGGATGTTAACGGTTATCTCGATGCATGGTTTCTCAAAGTGGATAGTGGAACCGGAGACACAATCTGGACCAGGACTTTCGACTGGGGATTTGTAGATCGAGTAATGGATGTGGCGGTTGATCCATGGGGCAAATATGTGGCAGCTGGGTATTCATACACATCAACGAGGGATTTCTTCGTAGTGAGACTCGACTCCTCAGATGGAGATACATTGATGTTCAGAATCTTCGTATCTTCGGGATATCACGAGATGATACGCTCTGTTGCCCTCTATCCCGATGGTGATATAGTGGTGGGGGGTACCCGCCAGTCCGATTCCGATTATTCGACAGATGGCATGGTGGTCAGGCTGGATTCTATGGGAAATATCATCTGGAGCGTGTACATCGATGGTGGCGGCAACGATTACATAAGAGACATAATAGTGGATTCGGATGGCTACATTGCCTTTGCGGGATACAGCGATTCCTACTCCGACTCCTTCGATGTATGGGTGGGCAGGATTGCTCCGGATGGAAGTATTCTGTGGACTGCAAATGCAGGCACGGTAAGAAACGATTATTCCCTCTCCCTTTTCCAGGATGCTCAGGGACGGTATGTGGTATCCGGATTTACAACTGATGCATCCTCCGGTACTGACGCCCTGTTCTATGTGATCAATCCCTCCGATGGGGGAGTTGTGGATTCCCATGTCCTGGATCTGGCCTACGAGGACATCGTACGGGTCGGATTGCCGGTCGGTGATTGCGGTTATGCTTTTGCAGGATACATTACATCTACTGACGATGATGCCCTCTTCCTGAGGATGAGGGGCTGTCCTTCCACTGATACGGCAGAAGGGTTCGAAAGTGTATTTACTAATGTATATGGAGGAGTCCGGTTGAATGTCGATGGAGTAATCGAAGTATTCTCTTCCGCGGGGAAGAGACTGATGCAGAGGAGGGCAGGGGCTGGAGAGATAATTCATCTTCCTTCGGGAATCTACATAATGACTGTGAGAACCCATAATCGTCTCATCCATTCGAGGGTTTTCGTCAGATAGGCGTGCCTTTATATTTTGAACATGGCTGTTAAGAAGTTCGAGTTGCCCGAGATAGCGGAGAGCGTTCATGAGGCAGAAATTGGACGCTGGCTTGTTAAAGAGGGGGACTATGTAAAGAAGGAACAGGTTCTGGTGGAAGTCTTAACGGATAAAGTTAATACGGAATTGCCCTCCCCATACGAGGGTTATGTACGAAAGATTCTCGTGAAGGAGGGGGATGTGGTGACCGTGGGAACCCCCCTGGTAATCATCACGGATAGTCCCGATGAGCCCATAGATGAGGAAGAGGGTGCGGGACAGACGGTCCATGCGGAGGAGAAAGCAGAGGGCAAGAAAGAGGCTGTGGAGGTGGCAGAAGCGGAGGACAGGGGCAATGGGAGGCCCCTTGCTGCTCCCGCTGTCAGGAGGCTGGCCCGCCAGCTGGGCATAGACCTCTCCAGGGTAAAGGGGACGGGTCCCGGAGGCCGGATCCGTAAGGTGGATGTTCTGGCTTATGCGGAGGGGGCTGAGAAGAAGGAAGAAAAGCCCGTCGAGGCTCCCGCTGAACCCCCCAGGGAGAAACCCCCTGTCGAAAAGGTGGAAGTGGTCCGCAGGGAAGTCTTAGAGGAAATCGTACCCATCAGGGGTATAAGGCGAAAGATTGCAGAGCATCTCCGTCTTTCGAAGGACAGGGCGGTTCATACCCTACATGTGGATGAAATCGACATGACGGAGGTGGTGGCCCTCAGAAAGAAGCTCAAGCCCTATGCACAGGAGATGGGGGTAAAGCTCACATATCTCCCCATCATCATGAAGGCCCTCATCCCCGCCCTCAAGAAGCACCCCTTCCTCAATGCGGTGGTGGACGACGAGCAGGGGGTCATAATCCTGAAGAAGTATTATAACTTCGGCGTGGCTGTGGATACCCCCGATGGCCTCATCGTCCCGGTCATAAAAAATGTCGATAGAAAGAGCATTCTGGAAATTGCCCGCGAACTGGCCGACATTTCACAGAGGGCAAGGGAGGGGAAGCTGGAACTGGAAGAGCTTCAGGATGCCACTTTCTCCATAACCAACATTGGCTCCATCGGTGGGGTGATTGCGTATCCCGTCATCGATTACCCGCGCGTTGCCATAATGGGAACCCACAAGATAAAGAAGACTCCCGTGGTGGACGACAACGATGAGATTGTCATAAGGCACATGATGTATGTCTCCCTCACTTTCGACCACAGGGTCCTCGATGGGGCCGAAGCGGCCCGCTTTACGCGGGACCTGGCCTATATACTGGAGCATCCGGAAGTATTCATACTGGAATCCATCTGATGGGTTCTGGCCGCCATCCGGCGGCCCTGTAAAATTTGATTTGATATGTTTTTCATTCTCATGGGCCAATTCAATTACATTCAGGGTGCTCGTGCGGAAAGCGATTCCACTGTTTGCATGAAAGTATTCCAGCAGAGGATCGCGGGATCTCTTCCCGATGACATATTCATGGGGGGAGCCAGTTTCAATTCCCTGTCCCTCTTCAGGGTTAAGAATATGGAGCTTTTCAGAAGGAGTCTGTGGAATAAGGCCATTTCCAGCATGTTCGTTCCCCTTATAGAGACGCAGAACAGATTGATCTTCATCCGTCCGACGGAGAAGATAAGGGTTACAATCGGGGATATGAGCATGTACCGATTTGCCCATTACCTCTATGTTTACTTTATCAGAAGGGACAGGGTCTGCCTGTTCGAATTTACGCCAGCGGGAGGTTGAGAATGCATGTGCTTTTGATGTTCCTTCTGGCGGGGGAGGGTTGCGGGAAGTTGAAGGAAAAGGCTGTGGATTTTATACCCGTGCAGGTGAGGGAGTACTCCGATGTATCCGTGAGCGAGGAGGGGGTGTACGAGGCCGGGGACATTTTTCGGGCCGGATTCCAGCTGGACAGTCTCATGAGTGAGAGGGGATACATGTTCGCCATCGCTCTGAAGCACGACAGATTCTATGTAAATCCCCTCAGATTCGTCAATGTGGTCTCCGGGAATGGGACCTACAGGGCCTTTTCCGATTACATGATGGCCATAGCCCTTACCCCAACGAAGTTCTGCCTTCTGCGGGTGGAAGTCGAGTGAGGGAAGGTAATGGAACTGGCACCATAATGAACTGTATTCGATTCTCTTTGTGTAAACCGGACATCACTTTTCTAACTTACCAGAATCCATCCCTTTAAAACTATCCCATGAGGAAAATGGACCTGAATGGATGGGAGATTTATCAGCTGGATGCCACTCGATTCGCCCTGGACGGGGGTGCCATGTTCGGTGTGGTTCCGCGCGTGCTGTGGGAAAGGAAGATCAAACCCGATGAGCGCAACCGCATTCCCATGGCCACCCATCCCCTTCTGATAAAGACGGATGATAAACTGGTTCTGATCGATACCGGGATGGGAACGGGATGGGACGAAAAGTTCCGGGACATTTACGCTGTCGAGGAGAGGGAACTGTTCGAGGGGACGGATTTCGGATACGAGGACATCGATGTGATTATAGCGACTCACCTCCACTTCGACCACATGGCGGGGGCGGTGGATTCGGAGGGGAATCTTCTGTTCAAAAATGCAGACATCTATGTCAACAGCTTCGAGATGGCAGATGCCCTGTTCCCCCACGCCCGCAGCAGGGCCAGTTATGTGGCGGAGCGCATCTACCCCATTCGGGATCATGTCGTTCTGGTGGAGGGGACGAAGGAGGTCCTCCCCGGAATAATCATGATTCAGACTGGGGGCCACACGCGGGGTCACAGCGTCGTTCTGGTGGAGAGGGGAGACAGGGCCGTGCTGTTTCTTGCAGACCTGGTTCCAACGGTGCATCATGTCCATTATCCTTACATAATGGCTTACGATTTGTATCCGGTAGAAACCCTCCAGAAGAAGTACGAAATCTATCAGGAGGCGCTGAAGTACGGGTGGATTCTGGCTTTTGAACACGACAGGGAGGGGAAGATGGGAACCCTGTCCACAGAGAATGGAAGGCCAGTGCTTCACGAGATTTAGAGTTTTTTGAGCATCGCCATAAATCCAATCAAAATTGCCAGGGCAAACACGGGAACATGGCTGAAGGCCACTTCGTGGAGCTGGCCTTCGGGTGTTATCAGGGTTCTCGAAATCCTGCCGGCGTTGAAGAACGCCAGTGCTATGAGGGGTCCCGATATGCTTCTGCTGGTGTGCAGGTAGGTAAAGAAGGGATAGAGCAACATGTAAAGAAGGTTTTCCATCCTGAGGAAGGTGGGTATGTTCAGGATGACATTGGCGGCCCCGTATATAAGGACCAGAGTGATGCTGAGCCCCCACATAAGTGTTCGAATAGTTTAAAGCCCCAACCGGTTTTGAAGTGGGCTTTTGCCGGAAATGATCCAGACGAATCCTTTGACGGAATGGGTATCACAGGGTCAGGGGCTTTCCATCCTTTATGACCATTCTGAGATTGTTTACCGCGTAATTGTAGGGTATGTACCTGTAGTCCGGCACATTGAACAGGAGGATATCCGCCTTCTTGCCCGGCTCTACGCTTCCCACCTCATCCTGAAGGTCCAGAGCCATCGCTCCCCCCAGGGTGGCTGCCCTGAGGGCCTCTTCCACTGTGAAGTGCATATAGATTCCCGCCAGCGTTATCATGAACTGCATATTCTGACTCATGGAGGAACCGGGATTGAAGTCGGTGGCTATTGCCACTTTAACCCCCTTCTCCAGCATCTTCCTTCCGGGGGCATAGTCTGACTTTCCGAGGAAGAAGGTGGTTCCCGGGAGCAGTACGGCCACGGTTCCGCTTTCGGCCAGCGCTTCCATATCCTCTTCGTTTATGGCGGTAAGGTGGTCCACGGAAACCGCCCCCAGCTCCGCCCCCAGCATGGCTCCCCCTATTCTCTCGAATTCCTCGGCGTGCAGTTTCAGTTTGAATCCCAGTTCCCGGGCCCTTGTCAGGAGCTTTCGGGCATGCTGTACGGAGAATACTCCCTTTTCGCAGAATATGTCCACGAATACCGCCAGGTTCCGCTCCTTTATCTCCGGAAGCCATGAGATGACTTCCTCTATGTACTCTGCGGCATCCTTCCCCTCCGGAATCTCGTGGGCACCCAGGAAGGTGGGCACTATGTCTATGGGCTCTGATTCGTTCAGTTCCCTCAGGACTTCCAGTTGCTTGATTTCGTCCCTCAGATTCAGACCATAGCCGCTCTTTCCTTCCAGCGTGGTGGTTCCATGTGAGAGGGCTTTTCTGACCAGTTTCCTGTTGTATTCCAGCAGTTGCTCCTTCGTGGCCCGGCGCACCATCCGGACGGTTCTGCGGATTCCCCCTCCCCGCTCCCTGATTTCCATATAACTCATTCCCATATTCCGCATTTCGAATTCATCCGCCCTGTGGCCATAGAAGGGGATGTGGGTATGGGCATCCACGAATCCGGGGGTTATGACCATTCCATCTGCATCGATGAGTCGGGCTTTTTCGAGGGAAACGGGAATCTCCTCATCCGGACCCACCCAGAGAATTCTACCATCTTCCACCACCACAGAGCCGTTCTCCAGTATTCCGTATTTGTCCGAGGATGTGAAGATCTGCTTTGCCCTGCGAATCACGAGCATGGGCAAATTATAGAGGTCTAATCTTTATTCCGGCTGTGGGGGAATGGAAATCGATATAGGAGGAAATTACGGCATCAGGATGCTGTTTATTCTGGAGTATGCGGGATTCCTTATTCCCCGAATGGAGGCGATAACTCTCCTCAGGCTTCTGACGGTAATTGCTTCTGGATGTCTTTCTTTCGCTATCCTGAGCATGTTTACGGAGATGTCCAGCATGAGGAACCTATCGTATGTGGGTGTTCCAGCAGTTTTTATGACGGACAGCATGAATCCATCCCCGCTTCCAGCATCCAGGATAACCGGAAAGTGTCCGTCAAGGTGAGTTCGCAGAAATTCTATCAGGCGTGAGTGCTGGACTTTGAATATTTCGGGATGCATCCTGTCATAGGATTTCGCCGTCAGGTCGTGGAATATTCTTAATTCCAGAAGCTTATCGTTCCAGCCTTACGGGAATCACCTCTTCTTTCCTCACGATTACGAGTCCCGGCGGTGCTCCTGCGGGTTTTTTCAGGTATTTCACGAGGGTGTGGCTCACCAGACCCTTTCCCGATGTGGATGCTTTGCTGAACTGGAGGGCGAGGCGGGCGGCGAACAGTATATCCTCTTCGGAGGGATGTGCCCCTCCGGTCTTCATTATTACATGGGAGCCGGGGCTGTCCTTCACATGAAACCAGTGGTCCTCCGGCGATGCCACCTTCGAGAGCAGGTAGTCGTTCCCCTTTGCACTCTTTCCCACATATACCCGGAACCCACCCGGAGATTCGAATATGCGGTATGGTCTGGAAGGCCCCTTTCGTTCTTCGTCTTCTCTCTTTGTGTTTTCCCGTGCAATCCTGCTCTGCCTTTCTATTTCCTCTATCCTCTGCTGGAGTTTCTGGATACCCCTTTTGAGTCTCTTGTACTCTTCGAAGAATTTGCCGGCCACGCGGGCGGGCCTGTCCTCCAGTTTCACCTTCTTTTCATCGATTTCCACCACATCCCCCTCTCTGAGGGTGTGCAGATTCTCCATTATGTGGCTGCCGATTCTCAGGGCCCTCTGCATCTCCTCTTCCATCTCCCTTATCCGCTTTTTCAGCTTTTCTATTTCCCCTCCGGGGTCCTTTTCTTTTTCCTCTTTTTCCTCCTGTCCGGACAGAATCATGCTGTAGTAGGTTTCGATGGCCTGCGATATTCCCTCCATCCGGATGCATTCGACCCCCTCTACAGGCCCTTCCAGACTCAGAACGGGCCTTCCTTCCACGAAGCAGATGTGGGGAGAGATTTTCAGGGGTTTATCCTCCAGATATGGTCTTGTCTCGTACGGGATGAAGGGCAATCCCGGTCTGAGGGGTCTTCTGACGGAGAGATTTTCCCGCAGAACTTTCAGCACCTTGCCATCCTTCACCAGCACCGCATTGCCGTATTTGCCGGTCAGTTCCAGATATAGTTCCAGATTTTCCTTCTCCCCCAGGGGGTTCTTCTTTTCGAACAGGAGACGAACGATCCGGTCGTTGTCCACCTGATTGATTTCCTTCAGTCTGTATTTCTTCAGGGAGCCGGTCCAGTCCGGAACCCCGGGATATGTTCCCCCGCTCAGGTGCATCCTTATGTGGGGATGGCGTACTTTCGCATACAGGGTCTTTCCGTTGCTGAATGTTATGGCAATCTCCATCCTGTCCCTGTCGGCGTATACGGATTTTACCCTGCTGTTCTGAATCTGCGGTTTTATCTCCTGCAGGACGCTCCTCAGGACATGGGCTGTGAATCGGAACTTTTCCACTGTCATCAAATTTTATTCGACCCCACTACTGCCTTTATACTTGATATGCCATGAAGATGAAAGCAATGGTCCTTTACAGGGTCCGCGAGCCCCTCAGGCTCCAGGAGGTTCCCGTTCCCGAACCCTCTGATGAAGAGGTGCTGGTCAGGATAAAAACATGCGGTGTCTGCAGAACGGATCTGCATATAGTGGATGGGGACCTTCCTGCCCCGAAGCTCCCCCTCATACCCGGCCATGAAATCATAGGGATAGTGGAGAAGGTGGGTTCCAGAGTGGAGGGTTTTAAGGTGGGGGACAGGGTGGGGGTTCCCTGGCTGGCATACACATGCGGACAGTGCAGGTACTGCCGCAGGGGAAAGGAGAACCTCTGCGAGAATGCCCTCTTCACGGGGTACACGAAGGACGGCGGATACGCCCATTACACCGTTGCCCACCACAGGTACGCCTTCCACATTCCCGACGACTACGATGACCTCCATGCGGCTCCCCTCATGTGCGCCGGCCTCATTGGGTTCCGCTCCTACAGGTTAGTCAGGGATGAGGCGGAGACCATAGGAATCTATGGATTCGGAGCGGCCGCCCATATCATAACCCAGATTGCGGTTGCACAGGGGAAGAGGGTCTTTGCCTTCACCCGCCCCGGAGATACGCGGAAACAGAAATTTGCCCTTTCCCTCGGGGCCGAGTGGGCGGGGGGTTCGGATGAGAGGCCCCCGGTCAGGCTGGATGCGGCCATCATATACGCCCCCGCTGGTCCCCTTATGGTCAAAGCTCTGCAGGATGTGGACAGGGGTGGAAAGGTGGTGAGTGCTGGGATCCACATGAGCGATATCCCTTCTTTTCCGTACAGGCTCCTGTGGGAGGAGAGGAGCATGCACTCGGTTGCCAACCTTACGCGGCAGGATGGGGAAGAGTTTTTCGATACCATAAGGAATATTCGGGTTCAGACGAAGGTGAATCCCTACCCGCTGGAGGAGGCCAACAGGGCTCTGGAGGATCTCAGGAGGGGGAGGTTCGAGGGGGCGGCGGTGCTGGTGATGGAAGATTAGTCCGGCATAAGGGCGAAGAAGATGGCATAGAACAGTCCCCACAGGAGCAGGATGACGAGGGCCTTTTCTCTGGTTCCTGCATGTACCCTGCGGGATAGAACTCCCGCCATTGTGCTAAGAAGAATGAACCTGACCAGACGGGCCGGGATGCTTATCAGGATGAACAGGATGAGGGGAATCTCCAGTGCTCCGCTGACGACTGCATACAGCTTGTATGGGGCTCCGCTGAAGGGTCCCACGAACAGGGCGATGATTCCCGTGGAGGAAAGCTCATCGATTACCCTGTGGATGAGCCCGCGGGAAATGGCGGGAATCGCATCCATGACGGAGAGGGCTGTGGATGGAGCACTTCTTCCCCAGAGGTACATCACTACCCCTCCCATGAGGGCTCCGGATGCCGCATACACGCAACCCACCAGAGCCTTTCTTATTCCTCTGAGGGACATTAGGGTGAGCCAGACATCCGGAACGATGAAGAAGAGGGTGGCCTCTGCGAATCCCCAGAGGAATGCCACAGCGTAATCCCTATGAATCCGCATGGCGGGAGAGCTCCATTACCTTCTTCCTGAGCAGACGGAGAATATCCTCCACCTGCGCATCCCCGCGGAATATTATGGGCTTTCCGATTACCACATCCACAAACAGGGGAACAGGAAGGAACTGGCCTTTGGGGAGAATTCTCCCCGTATTCTTCAGGAATACCGGAATACATGGAATCCGGGGAAATCTCCTGAGAAGATGGGCGACACCAGGCCGGAAGGGACCCAGTTCTTCTCCGTAATCCCTGGTGCCTTCGGGGAAGATCAGGAGAGAGTACCCCTCCTCCAGGGCCCGTGCCATTATTTCCAGCGGGTTGTTGCCGCGGGTTATCCCCCTGCGGGGTATGGGCAGTATGTTGAAGAACAGGCGGGCCACTCCGTATATCAGTGGATTTCTTGCCCAGTAGTCGGCCGCCGCAACCGGCCTTATGCGTACCAGATCCCGAATCGGAAACAGGCTCAGGAGGGTCAGGGTATCCAGGTGGCTTGCGTGATTGGCGACCAGTATGAACTGTCCTGCCGGCAGGTCCTCCCTGCCGTGGACCCTTATGCCCACTATGAGCTTCATGATGGGCCTGACCACTACTGCGAAGAACGCGGCCTGAATCACATCCCTCATCGTCATCCCTTCAGCTCCTTGCTCCCGTGATCAGCAGGTAATGGCCGTGGAAATAGGCGATGTAGTGGAAGTATATGGGAGCGGCCCAGCACAGGGAGTCCACCCTGTCTATTATACCCCCGTGTCCGGGAAGAATGTATCCGAAATCCTTCTTTCCCAGGTCCCTCTTCATCGCCGACATCACTCCTCCCCCTATGAATCCCAGGATCACTATGAGCAGTGAGACGAATATGGACTCCGGAGGAGAGAAGGGGGTCAAAGATCTAAACTGGTATCCGAAGAGGGTGGCGGTCAATCCACCCCCTATGAGGCCTTCCCATGTCTTTCCCGGGCTTATGGAAGGCCAGACCCTGTGCTTCCCGAAGAGCTTTCCGAATATGTACTGGAACACATCGCTTATCTCCGCGACGAATATGAGGTATATCAGGAGCGTTATGCCGCTGTACGGGGCATCGGGATCATGCAGATGGTGGAGGTTTACGAGGTAGGCCATGTGGCCTATTCCATACACGAATGCCATAAGTCCCCAGTGGATTCGGGCTGAGGAGAGGATGAACCCCCTTGGATTTCTGGAGATCAGGAGGAAGAAGGGGATGCTCAGGAATGCGTAAACGGGCACGAAGATGAGGAACATGATGTACCACCGGTTCCATATCCACAGGTATTGCAGGGTGGGAATGACGAAGAATGCCACGAAGAGGGCCAGATGATCCTCCGGGCGGGTCCTTATGGCTGTGAAGTACTCCTTCAAGGCCCAGAAGCTTATGAACCAGAAGAGTATAATCGTGAGCTCCCTGCTCAATCCAATGGCCAGGGTCAAAACCCCCACTATGATCCACCATGCCTTTACTCTGTCCACCAGTTCCCTGTGGAGGCTCTCCGGTATGAATTTCCCGATGAGGAATACGACAGCAGTGGCCCCCATGAGAAATGCAAGAACGAAAACCAGGAGCCTGAGAGCCGGCTCCGGTAGATTCAGGAAAGCTCCTTTAAAATCCACCATGTTCTCTGCACCACGGTTATGGCCGAGCCGACTGAGATGATAAAAAGCAGGGCGGAGGGTAAATGCTCCATCGGGTTCAATGCCATTATGACGGACGATGCGATGATCAGGTACATCCTTATGGGTTTGGACATTATTCCCCCATAATACATCCTGGAGCCGGCGGCCTTCCCCCCGATGCGGACAAGGGCAGTGAGAAGCGCCATTATGGCGGCTATGTGGCCCAGTGTGGGATTCGATAGATGGGCATATCCCAGTCCCACGAGCATAAAGACATCCGCAATCCTGTCGGTGAAATCGTTCAGAAATGCCCCCGCAGGGGTCCTGTTATTGGTCTGTTCCGCAATCATGCCGTCGAATATGTTGAATGCGGACCGCAGGAATACCAGCAGTGCTCCTATGAACCAGAATACACTGGCATTTCGGGTCATGTAGAAGGAGAGGCCGGAGAGCATTCCCAGGAGCATTCCAATGAGGGATGCCTGATTGGGAGTGATGCCCATCCGGATCAGCTTTTCCACCGCCCATCTGCTCAAGACCCATCCGCGCCCCGGAACCGGTCGGCGCTCTGCCATCGGGGAAATTATAAGGGAGTGAAACTTTTTCGTACCTGGCCTGCGTATATAATTTGAAGAGGAGGTGTCCAATGATAGGAATTCTCTTCGGATTTTACTTCGCAAGGAGCGTTTCGTCCACCGGAGGTGTGGAGAGCATATTCTCCAACCCCGCCGGCTTTTCCCGCTATTACAGGGGATTCCTCCTAAGCTATAATCTATCCGATTCCACATACATTGCAGGTTTTTCTATGGGATTCTTCGGACTCTTTTCCAGCGGTAAATCCACGACCTACACCATGTCCCTTGGTAGGGGAATGTTCTCTGCCGGTGTTTCCTTCAATGATGTGGAGAAGAGGTTCCGGTATGGATTCCTCTTTACCCCCTTCAGGCATCTGTCCCTGGGCTACTACGACAGGGTGCTGTCGGCCACCCTCAGGCCCCTGGGGAGCGAAATGCTGGAGCTGTCCCTGGATGCTGGATACGATTCCACATACTATGTGAAAAGTGTTTCGGCGGGCTTGAATTTCCGCAACTTCATGTTGTCTGCATCCTACAGTCCCCGGGATGACAGGATTGGGGTGGGAATCTCCCTTGCGTACGACAGGTACATGGCCTCCGGGAAATCTGATGGGAATCTCATGGTGGTTTTCGGGACGAAAAAGTTCCCATCCCGCATCGGAAGGTCCGCCTATGTAAAGGTCAGGCCGGAGCGGGTCATGGAGGATAAACCCGAAGTCATGTTCTCCTCGCCGGGCCCCAATTTCTACGAGGTGATGCGGGATATGGACCGCGCCCTGAGGGACCCTTTTATAAAGGGTATTTACCTTGACCTGAGCGAATATTCCTTCGACCTCGCCCAGACGGAGGAGCTCCGCAATCTGCTCAGGAGGGCCAGGGAGAGGGGAAAGAAGGTGGTCTTCTATTCGAACTTCTATGACTTCAAGCGCTACTATCTGGCATCCGTGGGGAACCGAATAATACTGGAGAAGCCCTTCGGTGCCGTCAGCCTCGCGGGGCTCTATATGGAGAGCTTCTACTTCAAGGAATTGCTCGACAGCCTGGGAATAGTGATTCATGCGGAGCACTTCGAGGAGTACAAGAGCGCAGTGGAGCCCTTTACCCGGACGGGGGCCAGCAAATACGACAGACAGCAGAGGGAGCGCATCCTCCGGGTGATTTACGGGAGGATCAGGAAAGAGATTTCTGCGGAAAGGAACATCGGCAATCTGGACAGCCTGTTTCCATCTGCTGTTGCCCTCACTGTGGAGGAGGCTCTATCGATGGGGCTGGTGGATACGGCCCTCTACAGGGATGAAGTGGAGGACTACCTCAGGGAGTACTTTGGTACATCCAGGAGCCTGGATGTGCCCGGTATGAAAGAGACTTTCTCCTATGAATGGAAGGGTCGGGGAAGGCCGATAGTGGCGGTCGTCTTTGCGGAGGGCACTATCGTGGATGAGGATGTTTACAATCCCTTCAGCGGGGACATTACCATAGGGGAGAACCTTGCAAAACTTCTGAGGAAGTTGAGGAAGGACAGGCGGGTGAAGGCCGTGGTCCTGAGGGTGTCGAGTCCCGGCGGTTCAGCCATAACGAGCGACATAATCGCCAGGGAGATGAAGAAACTGGCTCGGGAGAAGCTGGTGATCGTGTCCATGGGGAGGGTGGCGGCAAGCGGTGGATATTATATCTCTGCCTACGCGGATACCATTATGGCGGATGCGTTTACCATAACAGGCTCCATAGGGATACTGGCCCTCATTCCCAAGACGGAAAAGTTCCTGAAGAAGACATTGAAGATCAACTCGGAAAGATTCGTCCCCTATCCCCATGCGGATGTTTTCTCCACCAGACCGCTGGATTCCGTCGAACTGGGGGCCCTCAGAAAGATCCTGAAGGATGGTTATTTCCGTTTCTTAGAGGTGGTTTCGCAGGGAAGGGGAATCCCCGTGGACTCTGTCCGCAGAATTGCAAAGGGGAGGGTCTGGATCGGGGAGGATGCATATAGTATAGGGCTGGTGGACACTCTGGGAGGCCTTCTGGATGCGGTGGAGCTTGCTCTGGAGAAAGTTGGAAGGGGAGCAGAAGTGGTCGTTTATACGAGGAAGTTCAGGGGCGATTACAACCCCTTTTCCCTGGGTGTTCTGCAGGACCTTCTGGACAGCAGGCTCCTCTACTGGAACAGCTGGGATTGGCCGCAGGAGAAAAGCATTTCAGATAGACTCCATCCTTAACCTCCACATGGGGACCTGCGGGTCCCCACCCCGAAAACTCCAGTAAAATTTCCCAATGTCCGAAATCGGGAGAGTCCTTATCCTGTTCGGTCTGGTGCTTATAATCCTGGGTCTGATGATGATGTTCTTTCCCAAAATCCTGTTTCGCCTCCCGGGGGATATCCACATAGAGGGGGACAACTACTCCATTTACATACCGCTGGCCACAAGCATTCTCCTGTCTCTTCTCCTGACCCTCTTTCTGAATCTGTTCGTCTGGTTCTTCAACCGCTGATGCTTTATATAGTCCTTGCCACCCTCTTCTGGGCCACCTCCTTTCCGGTGATAGACCACGGTATCTCCTATATCTCGCCCCTCCTCTTCGGGTTTCTGCGCTTTGCCGTTGCATCCCTTTTGTTTGCCCTCTATCTTCTGATGGGGGGGAGGAGGGTGGGATGGAGGGATGTGGTGACCAGTCCCCTCCTCATATACCTTGCTCTCCTCAACGGCTCGGGATACATCCTCCAGTTTCAGGCTCAGGCCCTGACCACCGCCTCCAAGACGGCTCTGTTCATCAATACTTCCCCCATATTCGTGGCCCTAATAGAGCGCTTCGTGTACGGAAGGCGCATTCATGCCTATAAAGTAATCGCCCTGATTCTGGTGCTCTCCGGAGTTTTCCTCATAAGCACGAACCTCAATCTGAGGGACATGTCATCCATCAATCCCGGGGATTTCATGAATCTGGGCGCTGCCCTTATATGGGCCCTCTTCGTGGTGGGTTCGAGAAGGGCTGTGGAGCGCTTCGGGGAGGAGACCTTCAATATGGCCCTCTATCTGTGGGCAGCAGTCCTCCTGCTTCCCTTTTCCTTCCTTCAGGAGGTTCGTTTTCATCCTGCGGGCATGATTCATGTGATTCACCTTGCCCTCTTCTGCACAATAATAGCCTATATGCTCTACTCCAGGGCCGTCAGATTCGTATCTCCCACCACCGTTGCCATAACCTTCACTCTGGAGGTGGTGCTGGCCACGATTATCTCCTTCCTCTGGCTCGGGGAAAGGTTTACGCCGGTGGAGGGGGCGGGTGCCCTGCTCGTACTCTCGGGGATAACGATGGCCGGCCTCTCCGAGGGCATGAATCATAGCTCTGCAGGGGAGGATGGACCCGCCTGAGGTATACAAGCCCCTGTCCCTCATGCAATTCTGCATTATAATTTTGACACCTTATGCGCAGGAAACCCATAAAGGTCTTAATCGGAAAGCCCGGTCTGGACGGGCACGACAGGGGGGCCAAGGTTCTGGCCAGAGCCCTCAGGGATGCTGGAATGGAGGTGGTTTATACGGGACTCCACAGGACGGCGGAGGAAATCGTGCAGATGGCCCTTCAGGAGGATGTGGATGTGATAGGCATTTCCATACTTTCGGGGGCCCACATGACCTACTTCCCGAAGATCCTGAAGCTCATGAAGGAGTATGGGCTGGATGATGTTCTGCTGATCGGTGGTGGAATAATACCGGAGGAGGACGCCCGCCAGCTGGAGAAGATGGGGGTGGACAGAATCTTCGGACCGGGGGCACCTCTCGAAGAAATCATCAGGTACATAGAGGAATGGTACGAAAGGAAGATGCAGAAAGAAGAAGCCGCCTCCTGAAGATGGCGGAGGAGGCCACGAAGGGCGCCTATGCCCCCTATTCGAAATTCTATGTGGGGGCGGTGGTTGTGGCCTCCAATGGGAAGGAGGAGAAGGTCTTTACCGGAGCCAATGTGGAGAATGCCTCCTATGGGCTGACCGTATGTGCAGAGAGGGTGGCGGTCTTCAAGGCGGTGACGGAGGGTTATCGCAGGATAAAGGAAGTCTATATCGTTGCGAAAGACGAAAGGGGCAATATCGTGGAAAAGGTGGCCCCCTGCGGAGCATGCCGGCAGGTTATATACGAATTCTCCGACGATGCTGTGATACACACCCCCTCGGGGAGCCATTCCATAGAAGAACTGCTTCCGGAGGGTTTCAGGCTGGAAGATGGATGATTCCCTGCTCCCACTTGAAGGAAACGGTTGACGCATTAAAATTTCTTTCATGAGAAGAACTTTTCTCGCGCTGTTCGTCGTCGGCACAATAGTTGCATGTTCCATAAGAATAGAAAATCCATCTTCCGGGACAGAACAAATCGGGCAGGGGGAGTATATAGAGGCGTCCGGAAACATTACCGTGGCATTTTCCGTGCTTTCTTACAGCGCCATTTCGAGGTTCGACAGCACCCTCTTTCCTATAGACAGCATTAACGCTTTTGCTATAGCCTGGGTGAGGGATACCCTTCAGAATCCCATAGCATCTGCCCGCGTAACCCTGTACATAGACAGCCTGATACCCGTTCCCATGAATTATGTGGATTCCCTGCAGGCGTATGTGGCTCCCCTTACTTCTTTCTTCGGGAGCTATTATATAGTGGATGTCAGAACGAACGACGGATACCTGAGGGCTAAATTCTGGAATCCCACGGTGGGTGTGGATAGTGTCTATCTGGGAGGGATTCCCGTGGAGGCGGGGGATACTGTATCCGCCCCCATCGATGGGGATGAAATCATTCTGGGCCTGTTCCCCCTCGATGACAGACCTGTCGTCATACTGGAAGCCGATTCCCTTCCCCTCTATGCTCCATACATAGCCCTTATATCCATTCCCACGGATCTCCAGCACGGGACCCACATAAAATTCCGTAGAGGATTTGCGTCTCCCAGGGATACCATAGTGTTCGATTCCATGATGATCAGCAAGCTCTTCCCCTACGACAATATGAAGTACGAATTCTATGTCGTGGTGGCCAATATAGATACCACCACTGCCATCCCGCCCATAAACATATTCGACATAAATATGAACATCAGGAAGCTTCTGGAGCTCATGAATCATTCCGGAGTTATTACCATATCAGATGTCTTCCGGTTTTATGTGATGAGATGAGCACGGCATGACCAAAAAGTTCGAATTGATCAACAGGATACTGGATATTCTGAACTCCTCCAGGGATCTGGGGGAGCTTCTCAATTCCATAAGTTCCATCACGGCAGAGCTGACCGGTGCGGATAGCTGTTTCATATATCTTCACGACAGGCAGTCCAACGAATTGATACTCATGGGTTCCTCCGTGATGGTCCCCAGGGTGACTGTGAGGCTCAAACTGGGGGAGGGAATAGCGGGTATAGTGGGGAAGGAACGCAGGCCCATAGCAATTTCCAGGAGGGCTTACGAGGACCCCAGATTCAAGGTCTTCCGGTTCCTGGAGCAGGATACCTACGAAGCCATACTGTCCGTCCCGGTGGAGTTCAATGGAAATCTGGTGGGTGTAATCAACATACAGCACAGGAAGGAACACAGGTACACCAGAAGGGAGATCCTGATGGTGGAGATGATTTCGAAGCTGGTGAGCGGAGTCCTGGAGAGGGACTGGCTGTACGAGCAGTACAAGAAGAAGGCGGAAACACTGGAGAGGATCCTGGAGAGCGCTCTGGTCGGGGATGAGGAGCTGATACCCCGCCTCGAATACATAATAGGCAACATACTGAAGGTCCCGGTTAAGGTGAGTCCCTACAGGGTTAACTCAGCTCCCGTAAAATCCCGCCACTTCAGCGTCCATATACCCGGGGGATACGAACTGAGCGAGGAGCACAGGAAGGCCATTATTCTCATCCTGAATCAGGCGGACCTCATAATGGATAACCGGAAGCTACAGGAGGAAATAGAGGAGAGGAAGCTGGTGGAGAGGGCGAAGGGGATTCTCATGAAGAGGGGAATGAGCGAGGAAGAGGCCTATAGATTCCTGCGCAGGAAGGCTATGGATACCCGCAGGAGGTTGAAGGATGTGGCCGAGAGCATCATTCTCTCTGCGGAGATCTTCAATTAAGATAAACATTAAGTTTTCCCTTTAACATTGCATACGAAAAGGAGGTGAAGCGATGAGAAGAATAACAATAGCAGCCCTGACAGGTCTTGCACTCGTGGTGTGGGGGTGCAGCGTGGGGAACATCGTGAATACGGACCAGATAACGGATGAGGATGTGACATTCGTTGCCCAGAACTCTGCCGGTGAGACCAACAATCTTGCGGCCGATTTGCAGGACCCCGGGTCCCCCGTGGTGCAGAGGTATTACACCGGAGGATTCTTCGTATTCAGCAACGATGGCTCGGGGAGCGACTTCTATGTGGTTCTGGATACGCTTGCCGATTCCATCAGGCTAACATGCATAACCCATTCCAACAGCGGCAGGATGGACAACGACCACGACATGGTGTACGACCACGATACCATAACCTTCGACTGCCAGAATCAGAGCATGATAGTCAGCAGAAATGGGATGCTCTACGGTGTGGAGTTCTCCCTCATGGGTCAGCTCATCCATCAGGACAACGACGACAACGACAGAGCCACCCTCAGGGTCCAGTGGGGTGGAATCAACGGCGGTATGTTCGAAAAGATGCTGCTCATCACCGATATGATGAATGGCGACACCCTAAAGTATATCGATTACAGCACCAATGGAATGCTCGAATTCTCCAGGACCGACAGCGGTATCAACTTCATGAAGCAGAAGATGATTCAGGATTCGAGTGGAAGGAGCCTGGAAATCAGCATAGATGGAACCGTATATACCACCACCTGGGAGCCGGGTGATTCTATTACAGCCGATATGGAAGTCTCCTTCACCGGAAGCGGGACCGCCACCATGGCCAGCGGAAGGGAGATCGGTATAACCATGACCACCTCTCCCACCGTTACCGTCGGAGTCTGCGATGGCTCGGACAATGTGGGCATCAAGGGTGGAATGCTGACAGAGGAGCTCTATGTGGGGGATGTGAAGGTCAGGACCGTCATCATAGAGTTCAACAGCGACTGCTCCTATACCGTGAACAACCAGTAATCGGTGGACAGTCTGGAGGGGGTTCCCCCTCCATTAAACTTTCCCCCCGATGGCTGAATACTCCGAGGGGAAGGCCCGCTATGTTCTCCCCAGGAAGAAGGGGCAGTTCTTCAACCCCCGTGGACTGCTATCGAGGGAAATAGGTATCCTCATCACCCTGGCCGAATCCCACCTGAGGGGGAAGCCCATAAGCCTCCTGGAGACCATGTCGGGCATAGGAATCAGGACCGTCCGGTATGCCCTGGAGGGAAGGGTTTCGGTCCAGTGGGCCAATGAGGGAAGCCACGAGTCCATGGAACTGCTTCTGGAGAATCTGAGAATCAATGGAGTGGAGGGAAAGGTGCACACCTCCGTGGAAGAGGCCAAGCACCTCCTGGCCAAATTCTCCCTGATGGACGAGCGTTTCGATATGATAGACCTGGATGCCTTCGGCTCCCCCTCCGAATTCTCCCATCATGCCATCTCTGCCCTGAGGCTGGACGGAATCCTGTATCTTACATCCACCGATGGGTTTACCCTGTGCGGACTGAAGCAGGGGGCGGCCCTCAGGAATTATGGTGTCCATACCCTTTCGGCCAGGTTCTGCCACGAGCTGGGGGGACGGGTGGTGATGAGTCAGTTCATGAAGGTGGCGGGAAACTTCGGGTTCCACATGGAGCCCCTGATCTTCGTTTACGATGGTTATTCCTGGCGCATAGCCATGAGGCTGGTGAAGGGCGTGGAGGGGCAGTTTTCGGATTTCGGATATGTCCTTTATAACCCATCCACGGCCGAGTACCGCCTGATAAAGGACAATGTTATCCCCCCCGCAGACGACAGATGGCGCATCTCCGGTCCCGTGTACCTCGGCCCCATACACGACAGGATGTTTGTGGAGATGATGCACCGGTTTTCCGGGGAATATCCCCTGGCCAGAAAGACCCTGGAGAAGATTCTCGGGGAAATAGATTATCCCCTCTACTACGATTACACGCAGATTTGCGATATAATAGGCGTATCCACACCCTCCAGAAAGAAGATCATCCGGGAGCTCAGGAAGAGGGGCTACAGGGCGAGCGAAACCCACATATCTTCGGTCGGCATCAAGACCGATGCCCCCCTTCCGGTCCTCAGGGAGGTGCTGATCTTCCTCAATCGGTAGCCATATACCCCGCCGTTCTTTCCAGCAGGTAACCCATCAGGGGTATGTTGCACTTCAGCAGTGAGGAGATTCCGTTTCTCACTTCGAAGTCCAGATGCTTCTGCTGTCTGAGAATCCTGTCCAGTGCGAATTCGCCCCTTAGCCCTTTGAAGTAGGCAGAGAACTTCTGGTTGGAGATGGCGATGTAGCCTTCCACGACCCCCTCTTCTTTCACCAGTACTATAAAATCCCTTCCCATGAGGGAGAATATCTGGAGCAAGTCCTCTAAAGGGATTCCTTCTGCATCGAATATTATTCTCTTCATGGTGGAAATTATAATCCACAGTCCCGCAAATTGCAATAGGTCAATGTCTTACCGGGATTAATGGCCCGAAGAGGTTGAAAATGAAAATTTTTGGAATATGTGGACTGCCGCGATTTTCGAAAATTGAAGGAATAAGCCCTCTTTTCTTCTAAAATCGAAACGGATATCCTTACGATTCCTTCGCGAGCAGTTCGAGAATCTGCACAGCGTTGGTCGCGGCCCCCTTCCTCAGGTTGTCGGCCACGATCCACATGTCGAATGTATTCTTCAGCATGGGGTGTCTCCTTACTCTGGAGACGAATACCTCATCCCTTCCGGCAGTCATGCCGGGCGTCAGGAGACCCTCCACATACACTATGCCCTCTGCGGATTTGAGCGCTTCTATTACCTCTTCTGTGGATGCGCCGGCCTTTAAGTCCATCTCCACCGCTTCCGAGTGGGAGATGGGAACCGGTACCCTCACCGCGGTGGCCGAGATCTTCAGGTCCGGTCTGTGGAGTATCTTCCTGCTCTCGTTGATGAGCTTCCACTCCTCCGTATAGAAACCCTCCTGTGGGATCCCTATGCCCGGAATCACATTCCCCACGATGGGGACAGGAAAGGGGCTTTTTTCATAATGCTGTCCTTTGAGTTCCGTTTCGTACGCAATCAGACCGTCCCTTCCGGCTCCGGATACCGACTGGTAGGTGGCCACGAAGACCCTCTCTATTCCGAAAGCCCTTTCGAGGGGGTTTAGGGCCACCACCATCTGGATGGTGGAGCAGTTGGGGTTGGCGATTATGCCCCTGTGCCATTTTACATCCTCCGGATTCACCTCCGGAACCACCAGGGGAACCTCCCTGTCCATCCGGAATGCGCTCGAGTTGTCTATCACTATGGCTCCCCTTTCCGCGAATCGGGGATTCAGGCGGCGGCTTGTTTCTGCATCCACCGCCGAGAGAACGAAGTCCACCCTTTCATCGAAGGATTCTGCCGGGAGGGTTTCGATTTCCTTCCCCATATACTCCACGATTCTGCCCCCGGATGATGAGAGGGGAACGACTTCCACGGATTCACCGAATCTCTCTTCCAGAACCCTGAGCATGAGGGAGCCCACCAGACCGGTTGCTCCCAGAACAGCCACCCGCATGGGAGAAAGTCTAAAGGAGTATGGAGAAGATGATCATGAACAGGAGTCCCATCATGAGAGAGACCGACATGGTTTCCCCCTCTATCTTCTCCAGCGAGGAGGGAACCAGTTCGCTGAATACCAGGTATATCATTGCTCCGGCCGCAAATCCGAATCCCACGGGGAGGAAGGGCCTGAAGATTTCGACAGCGATGTAGGCCGGAACCGCCATGAGGGGTTGCGGAAGGGATGAGAATATGCTCCAGAACATGGCTTCCCATGCGCTGGCTCCCTGGGCTATCAGGAAGAGGGAGATGGCCAGCCCTTCGGGGATGTTGTGGACGGCTATGGCCAGGCTGGTCAGGATTCCCAGATTCTCCCCACCTCCGAAGGATACGCCAACCCCTATGCCTTCCGCGAAGCTGTGCATCGTCATGATTATAAGGAAGATTATGGCCTTCTTTGCGGATTTACCCCTCAGGCTTCCCAGCATGTATTCCTTGTCCTCGTGGAAGAATTTCTCCGACAGTATTATGAAGATCATTCCCAGAACTATTCCTGCGACCGTGCCCCACTGGGACAGGTGAAGGCCTTCGAATATGAGGTTGTAGCTGGCTCCCACCATCAGCCCACCGGCCAGAGCCTCCGATATACCTATGATCCTCCTGGAGAGGTTCCTGACGAAGAAGAATGGCACGGCCCCCAGGCCGGTGGCCAGGTCCGTCAGCAGAGCTATGAAGAATACACCCAGCACATTCATACCGCACCTACCTTTACTTTTCTGAAGAGGGCCGGACTGCTTCCGTGTCCCACCCTTGCCACCTGTCCGGGCTCCCCCTTCCCGCAGTTGGGGATGCCCCAGATTTTCCAGAATTTTTCGTTTGCCACACCGTCGAGACTGCTCCAGAACCGGGGTGTTATGCCGTAGTACACGGCGTTCCTGTAGATTTCGTCCCGGAGGAGCTTGCCGTTCCTGATTCTGTATGCCACTTCGGTTGAGAACTGGAAGTTGAGCCTCCTCTGATCTATGGACCAGGACTTGTTGTAGTCTATGTAGTAGCCGTCTTTCACCATTGATATGAGCTCCTCTAAGTCATACTCGCCAGGCAGGAGATTCACATTTGTCATCCTCACTATGGGAATCCTGTTCCAGGAGCTGGCCCTGCTTGCTCCCGTGGATTTCTTCCCTATCAGGGGGGCGGAGTCGCGGGAGGATAGATAGTTTACCAGAATGCCCTCCCTTATCAATTCTGCTCTTTTTCCGAGTACTCCATCGTCATCGTACTTGAAGCTCCCCAGCCCTCCCGGCACCGTTGCATCCTGAACTATATTCATGTGGGGGGACCCATACCGTATTCCCAGTTTGCTGGCCCAGCTGGTCCCCGCATATCCGGCTTCGAATCCGAAGACCCTGTCCAGTTCCAGTGGGTGTCCCACGCTTTCGTGAATCTGGAGGGCCATCTGCTGTGTTCCTATGATTAGGTCGCTTTCCCCCGCGGGCAGTCTGGGGGCATTCAGGAGCCTTATGGCCTCTTCCGCTATGGGAACGGCATTTTCCCTCCATCCGGCTTTCAGTATCAGCTCGTAACCCCCCGTTCCAAAATCCCCTCCGTGGGAGGCGGGGAAGGAGCGGGTCTGCATATCGGTTTCGGAGAAGGCATACAGGGTATAACCGCCCCCGCTCTGATAGATGACCTGTCTTATGAGATGGCCCTCTGTTGATGCGAAGGTCTTATCAATTCTCCTGAAACTCATGGAGGCGAAGAAGATCTTTATGGCATCGAATCCCTTGATTTCTTCGTAAACGGAAAACAGGAAGTTCAACTTTTCATCGATGGATATGCTGAAGGGGTCTAACTGCACAGGTGTCCTGTACTCATCCACATACACCTCTTCCTCGGAAAGAACGAGGCCTCTTCCCCCTGCCGAGTGGGAGGCCTTCGCGATTGCAACGGCTTCCTTTACCGCTCTGTAGGCCCCCTCTATGCTCACATCGTTGGTGGAGGAAAATCCCCAGAAACCTCTGTACATCACCCGAATTCCTATTCCGCTGGAAGTGGTATGGCTTATTGATTCCACCCTGTCGTTCCGGACGCTCAGCTCCTGCTCTTCCTCCTCTATGATTCTTACATCCCCGTAGTCCACATCATGATTCCTTATCAGCTCCACTATCTCCTGCGCCAGTTCCTTCATCTTTTATCTCCTTCTTTATGGTTTCTTCCACCTCTCTCATGGCGGAAGTGAGCTCCCGGTATATTTTTCCCATGCTCCTGGCGAATTCAGGAATCTTATCGGGGCCGAACAGTACGAGGAAGATTATTATGATCAGAACCACTTCCTGAAATCCCAGATTCATGGGGGTTCAAATTTTAAAGGGATAATTGCAAATCGTTTGCACTTACACCGGACCACTGCGGAAAACCGCTGACACCAGGGAACATCTGTGTTCGGGAGGTTCGTTTTTTAAAGATAAGGGGCTGGATTTTCAGTGGCTTTTCTCCTTTAAAATTGTCCAAAACTTTCAGGGAGGTAAAAGAGGGATGCTGAACGATAAGGAGTTCCTGGAGCTGATCGAAGGAAAGATCAAGGAGAAGGGGCTGAAGGAGGACGAGATCGTAAAGGGTGTTGTGGTGAAGGTGGATGACCGGGAGGTCTTCATCGATGTGGGAGGAAAAGCGGAGGGAATCCTCCCGAAGGATGAGTTCAGAAATCAGGATGTGAAGCCCGGCGACGAGGTGTATGTGTACATAGAGGCGGTGGACAGCAAGGAAGGGCTGAAGATATCCAAGAAGAAGGCCGACTTCGAGCTGAACTGGGAGAAGATCAAGGACGCATACGAGAACAACACCACGGTGGAGGCGAAAGTCATAGGGCAGGTCAAGGGGGGACTCATAGTGGATGTCTTCGGTGTGGAGGCCTTTCTGCCGGGCAGTCAGGTGGACCGAAAGAGGATAAGGAACTTCCAGCAGTTCATCGGAAAGACTATTCCGGTGAAAATCATAAAAGTCAATAAGCAGAGGAAGAATGTCATAGTGTCGAGGCTGGAGGTCCTCGAGGAGCAGGAGGAACTCTCCCGTCAGAGGCTCAAGGAGCTCAAGGTGGGCGATGTTATAGAGGGGACCGTCAAGAATGTGGTGGAATTCGGTATTTTCGTGGACCTGGGCAACGGGCTCGAGGGACTGGTTCACATATCGGAGGTGTCATGGACGAAGGTGGATAATCTGCACGAGCTTTACAGGCCCGGAGATAAAGTGAAGGTCCAGATTCTGGAAATAGACCCCGATAAGAAGAAGGTTTCCCTGTCCATTAAGAGGCTTCAGCCCCATCCCTGGGAGGAGGTGGCGAAGAAGTATCCCATCGGCTCCAGGGTCAGGGGCAGGGTGAAGAAGATAGTGGATTACGGGTTCTTCGTGGAACTGGAGCCCGGGGTTGAAGGGCTGGTGCACATATCCGAGATGAAGTGGGGAAGACCCCCCGCCCATCCGTCCGAAATGGTAAAGGAGGGGGATGAGGTGGAGCTGGTGGTCCTGAATGTCGATGTGGAGCGCCAGAGGATATCTCTCGGAATGAAGCAGACCCAGCCGGATCCCTGGGCCATTATCGAGGAGAAGTATCCCGTCGGGTCGGTGGTCAGGGGGAAGGTGGTTGATTTCGACAACTTCGGTGCTTTCGTGGAGATAGAGCCCGACATACAGGGATACATACATGTGTCCAACATGTCCTGGACCAAGAGGATCAACAGCCCGCAGGATATACTCAAGAAGGGTCAGAAAGTCAAGGCTCTGGTCAAGGAGATAGACAAGAAGCAGAGGATCCTCGAACTCAGTCTGAAGGACCTCACCCCCAATCCCTGGGAGCAGATCGAGAAGCAGCTCAAACCGGGTACTGAAATCAGGGCCAAGATTCTCAGGGTTCTGGATAAGGGCGTTATAGTTGATGTTTACGACGGAATAGAGGGCTTCGTGCCCATCAATCAGCTTCAGAAGAAGGGGTCTCCCAAGGAGAATTACCAGGAGGGAGATGATCTCAATCTGGTGGTTCAGAAGGTGGAGCCCAGACGCAAGAGGATTCTCCTCTCCGAAAGGGAGTACTACAGGCGTCAGGCGAAGAAGGAAGAGGAGAAGAGGAAGGCAAAGGCCGTTCAGGAACCTTCCAGAGTCAATCTGGGGGAGATACTCAGCAAGGAACTTCAGAAGCTCCAGGAACTCATCGGAGGAGAGGAGTCGGAAGGTTAATCTCCCTGCCCCGCCGTCAGGCGGGGTTTTTCCACAAGTATTATAATTTTCGACCCCGATGAAGAAGGTCCATGTTATAACCCTTGGCTGCAGGACCAACCTGTTCGATTCCGAGTTCATCAAGTCCAATTTGAAGCTGAAGGGCATCGATGAGACGGACGATCCCTCAGAGGCCGACTACATTATCATAAATTCCTGTGCGGTAACGAAGAAGGCGGAGAGGGATTCGAGGAAAGCCCTCAACAGGGCCCTGCGGGTGAAGAAGCCGGGCGCACAGGTCATATTTACCGGATGCGTTGCCAGCATAAAGAGGGTGGGGAAGGCTGATTTCGAGGGTACGCACGAGGATGTGCTCAGGCTGTTCGATATAGCTCCGGAAGAAGCCATCCTTCGGGACTATACCTCCAGAACGAGGGCCACTTTGAAGGTGCAGGAGGGGTGCAATTTTCAGTGCTCCTACTGTATAATCCGAAGGGCCAGGGGCCCCAGCAGAAGCAGGCCCCTTTCCGTTATAATGAAGGAGCTGGAGATTCTGAGGGACAGGGGTTTCAGGGAGGTTATGGTGACGGGGATTCAGGTGGGCGACTGGGGGAGGGAATGGGGTCTGGACCTTCCCTATCTGCTGGAGGAGATGGTGAAGCGGTATCCGGATATGATGTTTCGTCTTTCATCCATACTTCCGGCCCATGTGACGGACAGGCTCGTGGCTCTCTATGAGCGCTATCCCGACAATTTGCTTCCCCACATGCACATATCCCTGCAGTCGGCTTCCAACAGAATACTTAGGGATATGAGGCGTCCCTATACCATAGAGTTCTACGAAAGGACAGTGGGGAGACTGCTGGAGCGGATAAGGGACATGTCGGTGGGAACGGATATTATAGTGGGTTTTCCCACCGAAACAGACGGGGATTTTATGGAGACATACAGGTTCGTGGAGCGGTTTCCCTTTTCCTATGTCCATGTCTTCGAATATTCACCCCGCGAGGGCACCCCCGCTGCCGCCCTGAAGCCCGCATTCCCCGAAAGGATCAGGAAAGAGAGGGTGAGGAGCCTGGTAAGGCTGTCCAGGGCCAGAACGAGAGCCTTTTACGAAAGGTATGTGGGAAGAGAGATTCCCGTTCTGGTGGAGCAGAGGAAGGGGGACTGCTGGTACGGAACTTCCCACAATTACATAAAGGTGAGACTCTGTTCCGGAATGGACATGCGGGGGAAGGTGGCCCGGTTTCGGGGCAAAGGTGTTATCCTCGAGGGTGAAAATCCGGTTCTGGAGGGGGAAATCGTGGGGATAAAATGAACACCGCACATCCAACTTTAACCTTTATGCATGAAAGAGGTTCAACTGGCGATAATTGGCTCCGGTCCGGGAGGATATGTGGCCGGTATAAGGGCAGGTCAGCTGGGATTAAAGGCGGTTGTGATTGAGAAGGAAGCACTGGGTGGTGTGTGCCTCAATGTGGGATGTATTCCCACCAAAGCCCTCCTCCATGCCTCCCACATATACAGTGCTCCGGATGAAGCCAGGAGGATGGGAATCAAGTTTGCGGGTGTGGAGGTGGATTTGAAGAAGCTGAACGGGTGGAAGAAGAGCGTTGTTAAGCGCCTCGTATCGGGAGTGGATTTCCTCCTCAAGAATAACGGAACAGAGGTTATATACGGGGAGGCACGCCTTGTGGGAAAGAATGAGATTCTGGTGAAGGGCGGGGATGGAGAGGAGATTCGCATAAAGGCGGACAGCATAATCCTGGCCACGGGATCCAGACCTTCCTTCATCCCCGGCTTCGAGCCCGATCATGAAAGGATTTGGGACTCCACAGATGCCCTGGAGATTAAATTCATCCCTGACAGATTCCTCGTTATAGGTGCCGGTGCTGTGGGTCTGGAGTTCGCATCGATTTACGCCCGATTCGGAAGCAGGGTCACTGTGGTGGAAATAATGGACCAGATCGTTCCGGGTTCGGATAGCGAAGCGGCCCGAATGCTGGAGAGGGCTCTGAAGAAGCAGGGAATCGAAATCCTCACTTCATCGAGGGTGGTGTCCCGGGAGGGGGAAGGCCCCTTCAGGGTTAAGATAGAGAAGGAGGGGAAGGAGGATGTGCGGGAGTTCGACGCCATTCTGGTGGCTACAGGCAGGAAGCCCAACACTTCCGGGATTGGACTGGAAGAGGTGGGGGTGCAGCTGGATGAGAGGGGCTTCGTCAGGGTGAACGAGAGGCTCCAGACCAGCGTGGAGAACATATACGCCATAGGGGACATAACAGGACCTCCCCTCCTGGCCCACAAGGCTTCCAGACAGGGGATTGCGGCTGTAGAAATCATAGCGGGGATGGAAACCGCCTACGATGTGAGGGCCATTCCCGCTGTGGTCTATACCTATCCCGAATTCGCCATGGTGGGAATGACGGAAGGAGAGGCGCTGGAGAGGGGCCACGATATAAAAGTGGGCAAATTCCCCCTGACTGCCAACGGAAGGGCAATTGGGATGAACATGACGGAGGGTTTTGCAAAGATCATCGCAGATGCAAAGACGGATGAAATCCTTGGCGTTCATATAGTGGCTCCGGAGGCCAGCAGTATGATTGCGGAGGGGGCGCTGGCCATAGAGATGATGGCCACGGCCGAAGATGTGGGGCTGACAGTTCATCCCCACCCGACCCTCAGCGAAATCCTGATGGAAGCCGCCGAAAATGTCCACCGGAGGGCAATCCACATACTGAATAAGTAGTTTTCGGTTTTTCGGGGGGTTCTCCCCTGCTCTCCTCCTGACATGGAAATCGGGCGTATCATGCCCGGATGCCGTGGGAACTGATAGGGATATTTTACAATTTAAAAAATACAAAGCGGCAAATCCTGGAGGGAAATACTGAGATGAGGGGGCCAATTGTAATAGCGG
>JALSOK010000123.1 GCA_026986535.1 Caldifarciminota bacterium | reverse complement strand
TCCTCCCGAAACTGGAGCTTTCCCCCATCTATGACGACCAGAGCATGGTTATAACCATAGTCCTCCTCGCCGGGCCCCTCCACCTCGCAGGAGGCGAGGAAGAGGGACGAGAACAGCAATAAAAGTGCGGCTTTTCTCATATCCCACCTCAGAATATAATCCACAGGCCCGCCAGGGCGGAAAGACCGCTGGCAATGAGCATCCAGGTTCTGTGCTGGTCGTAGTATCCCCTGAAGGCAAGGTATCCCGCATACAGATAACTGCCGGTCGCGGCATAGGCGAGGGTTCCGTGGATAAGCCTCTTCGTCTGCCCCTCATCACCCCAGAGCCTGATTATGTTGTAGGTACCAATCGCAGACTGCACGGTGGAAAGGGTGAATATCGTATAGCCCACGGCCCTATGGGACAACCTGAGATAGTCCGGAGGGGTCTGATTGTTCTCGTACATGTTGAGGGTATAAAGGCCGGTTCCCACCTCGAACAGGCTTCCGAGTATGATGCCGTACCCGAACCACCTGTGCAGTTCGAATGGGGTCCGGTCCTCCTCCTCTTCAGCAAAGTCCTCCAGGTACTTCTCGAAGGAATCCAGAGTGTCCGCATACTCCTGCATGAAACCGGACACCCCATAAACGGGCAATCCTGCGAAGCCCTGACTGCTGAAAGATATAAACAGCACCATCATCTCTCCACCTCCAGCGTTAAAACCCCCTCCACCTCGACATCATCGGGGGCTTTTTTCACAAATCCGAACAGGGAAGGGGGCTTTATGCCGAAATCGGTGAATTTAACATGTCTTCCCGTGCTCAGCTTTAACCTGCTGTCAGAAATCCACTCGTATTTTACCTTCCAGGAGTATTTCTTCGCCTTACCCTTTACCTTCAGCACTCCATCGACCTCCACTTCTCCACTTTCGCTTTCCAGAGCTTTCTTCACCACATCGGAGGGAATCCGGGCAGTAAAGAAGATAAACTTGTGCCTGGGATACCCGAGAATCTTTGCCACTTCCCTGTCCCTCGTGGTATTACCAGACTTGAAGGAGCGGACCGGTATGATCATCCTTACATCCAGTGAGGTGTCTGGATTTACAGTGATATCGACCTTTATGGCCCTGCTCTTTCCCGACACAGGATCCGGCAGGGCACCCATGGCCTTCAGCACCGTCTTATACTGAACAGAAGCGGAGACTACACTGACCCCCGAGAGAGCAAGAATGATCAACTGCATGCGGGAATTTTAACTCAGACAGTACATAACTTCAATAAAGAAGGCCTTAAGGAGCAAATCATCCGGCATGGATTTTTCCAGTTCAAATAAAAAGAAAATTCGAAGTCTGTCGAGCCCATTCCAGCTCTTCCACTTTACGGATCTGCGAATTCCTGCGGATATAATGCCTTAAAATTTGTTCCATGGAACTGGTGCTGATATTTCTGGCGCAGGAGCCTGTGACCCCCAGGGACTCCGCCATAATGTGGACCGCAGTGGCAAAAGATTACATGCTCAAGGAAGATTATCAGAAAGTGGTGGAAAACGCCCGCAGAGCGCTGAAGCACGATTCCACCTACACGACCGCATACCTGATCATGGCGAAGGCCTTCCTGCACATGGATATGCCGGACTCCGCAATATCCATATACGAACTTATGGTAAAGAAGTTTCCGGACAAGCCGGAAGGCTATCAGGGCCTGGGATATGTTTACGGTGTTGTGAAGAAACAGTACGACAAGGCAATAGAATACTACAGAAAAGCCCTCGAACTGGACCCCACAAATGAATCCATCCTCTTCGGCCTGGCAAAAGTGTACGAAGAAGCCGGCAGGCCCGGTGAGGCAAGGACCCTGTACGAGGCCCTCATAAAGAAGTATCCGGAGCAACTGAAGTTCTACATAGCCTATGCCAAATTCCTCTACGACATCAAGGATTACAAGGCCGCATCCGATATAATAGAAAAGGCCTACAGGATGGACAGCACCAATGTGGATATATGGAAACTGGGATACAAAATCAACGGGGATTACTACAAACAGCTGAAGAAGGACAATCCGGAAAGTCCGGACATCGTAAAGTATGCGAAGCGCACCATAAAGTACTTGGAAAAACTGTACGAAAAGGAGCCCGACAACTTCAAGTATGCATACGACCTGGCCGATGCCTATGTGGTGGCCGGAACGGGTAAGAAAGCCGTTTCCCTCCTGAAAAAGCTTGCAGAGAAGAAGAATCACTCCTCCATATACATAAAGCTCGGGTATGTTTACAGCGAGAATCTGAAGGACCTGGACAGTGCAGAGAAGATGTACAAAAAGGCTCTGGAGCTGGCCAGGCAGGAGGGCTCTGCAAAGAACATCTCCTTCATCTATGTGAATCTGGGCGACATATACTACGACAGGGCCACCGCTCTGCGGAAGAAAAAGCAGTACTGCAAAGCCTACAAGGTGTATGACACAGCGATTGCTTACTACAGCAGGGCACTGAGCGAAGGGGAAATCCCCTCCGAAAGCCTGAGAAAATATGTGCTGAAGAAGAAGGATGTCACGAGGAAATACAGGCAGATAGCATGGAGGAAGTGCAACAACATAGATTGAAATAGATGGGGCGGCGTGTTTTATTACTTAATCAGACCTATGAACCGCTCAACATAGTGAGCATTAGGAGGGCGATAAAGCTCCTCGTCCTCCTTAAAGCAGAACTCGTTTACTTCGACGAGAATCATCTGATAAAATCCAGCAGTATCTCCATTCCCCGACCCGTCGTTATAAGACTAAAGAGGTACATCCACCTGAAGTACAGGGAGCCACCATTGACGAAGAAGAATATCCTGCTCCGGGATAACTACACCTGCCAGTACTGTGGAACCAGAAAACCTCCCCTGACCATAGACCACATCGTTCCAAAATCCAGGGGAGGGAAAGATACATGGGACAATCTGGTCACCGCATGCGTAAAGTGCAACGCAAAGAAGGGCGATAGGACCCCCGAAGAGGCGGGAATGAAACTCCTCTCCAGGCCCAGAAAACCCACTTACTTCGAGCTGATCATAATGAGAAGCAGGATAGATGACGAAAGGTGGAAAGAATTCTTGTTCTTAAACTACTGACCGACACCCTGAATATAACAGCGGTCGTGGATTCCATAAGGGAAGAGCTCAGAAGCCAGGGCTATCCGAACCCCGCAGTTGCAGTTCAGGAAATGTATGCTATCGGGGATACGGTCAGAATTATCCTGAATGTCTGGAGGGGCTTTCCATACATAAGCAAACATGTGAAAGTCCGGGGATATCTTGCATCTGCCATGTCGTACAGGGAGGTGGCCTCCAGATACTCCGGAAGAATCCTCAGGATGAGAAATCTGGAGAAAGATCTGGAGAGTCTGGACAGACTGTTCGGAAACAGAAGCAAAATCGAAATGAGGGGAGATACTCTGGTCATCCGGAACATCCTCGAACCCCGCCTTATGGGCAATATCTATGTGGCGGACAGCATAAGGGGAAGTCTGGAGGGAAAATGGGATGGGCTGGAAATGTATTACAGCGAAAACAGAACCACAGTATCCATAATGGTGGGCCTTCCATCGAGGTATCCCTCTGCACTATGGCTTAACTACAGAAAGGAAGTCGGCGAAACCTATAGAGCAATGCTGAGGCGAAGCAGCATATCGGCCGGAATCAAATACAAACCGGGGTATGGAATCGGACTGGCGACTGCGGTTTTTGCGGGGCCCTTTCGCGGTCGGTTCGAATACCTGAACGGATGGACCCTCGAGGGGCTCTTACGCACTGAATTCTTCAGTATAGGAGGCTATCTTTCTCGCACGGATACTACTTTCGTCGGGGGGGCCGGGGATATTCCGGGATACAGGGAAAACTCCATACCCGCCTTCCAGTACCTGTTCATCAGGGCCGAATTCCATGTGTCCATGGGTATATTCTTCTTCATAGAGCCCCACTGGATAAACAGGAGCAGGGGAATCCTCGCATTCGGAGGAGGAGTGGAAAGCAGAAACCTCCGGATTATGATAGCAAAGGCGGGGAGCAACCCCCCCACCCTTCATGTAGTTATCAGAAATTGATCTGCCTGTAAATCCAGAAGCGGGCTATTATGCTGCCCGAAGACAGGGTATGCACATATTGCACATCTTCCAGCGTGCCGTAGAGGTCGAGGGTCCTCAGGGTTCCGGGCCTTGCCCATCCGTACTTCAGACGGGTTCCGGGAATGAAATAACCGAGGATAACACCTATGTCAGCAAAATCGGCATAAACCATACGGAATGTGAGGTCGAACTCATAACCAATATCCAGGGAGTAGGGAGTATTGGGCTGAAGGGGATAATCCGTGGGGTTGGCCGTGTAGAATTCGTACTGGGGACCCCAGTATTCCCAGTAGGCAAAGAAATCGAACCTGGTCTTAAGGGAGTGGAAGATGGTATATGGGGAGGTTTCGAAGTAAACATTCAGAATCCTCAGGTCGGACAGGTCGCTCCCGAAAACATCCCTGTAGAGGCCGGGCTTCATACCAAATGTAAAGATCTCTCCCAGACCGCTCCACTTGCTCCAGTCGCTGTTTACATTGAGCTCGCTCCTCAGAGTCGGGCTGAACCACCCCTCGTAAACATCCGGGGTGGTGCCATCGTCTCCCTGGAAGCTGGAGTATCCAACGCCGAAGGAGAAGGTTTCGCTGGCATCGTACCTGACATTTATGGTATAGGCGAGGGAGTTAAATCTGAAGCCCGGACAATTATCCCCATCGATGGCGGGATCGCATCCCCTCACGACTTCGTAGAGCTGGTCGGGGAAATCGTTATAAATGGGCTTCTTTGCCAGCCACCGGCCGAAGAGATACCCGAGCTCCGCTTTTAAACTGAACTTCTTTATGGGCCCCACATCCAGATAAAAGCCCGTCCAGAAGGGCAGAAAAGCCTCCAGGTTCCTGTCCTCCAGCAGTGTTGTCAGATACAGGTTCATCGCAAAAGGCTGATCCTCCCTCCTATTCTTGCGCAGCACTATACCATAGGTCTCCAGGTCATACTTGGTGCTGATCCACTTATAGGCTTTCGTGCTGTCCGTATTGTATGCAACGGGGAAATAGGTTATATCTATCTGGTTTCCACCACCCTCCGACAGCTTCATATACAGGAAGTCCAGATAGATGGGCTGTTGCTCCGTAAACTGCATGGTAAGGCCGAATGTGTTGTATCCGGTACCGTAGAAGTCCGAGATCAGAAGGCCCGTCCCGTAGTTCATCCTCATCCGCCCGCCGTATATAAATGCCTTCTGGGCAAAGGGCCAGTGCAGTGTATCACTTATGATGTAGGCCTCGCTCAGGAATGGATAATTCTTCTTGGGATATCCGGAATATATCCCCCACCATGTCAACCCCAATCCTATGATAAATGCTTCGTTTATAATCAGCTGGGACCTCACTCTGGCATATCCAGCCTGAAACATCTCGTTCTGGGCCGGAACACCCACTCCCGTCAGGTCAGGAATATGGGAAGTCACATAAACATTCGTGGCGAGTATTTCCCCATCGAAATACGCCTGAACCACATCCCCGGTCCTGAACAATTCCATTTGTCCATAGGCGAAGCTGGACAGCCCTGAAATCAATATTATTCCCAGAACCTTTCTCATGATAGCAGTAATTTTAAAGGCAATCGCCCTATCTGGAAAGTATGTAATCCACGAGGGCGAGTCTTTCATCCTCCGTAAGAGCTCTATACATCCCTTCGCGAAGGTCATCCGGTAGCACGATGGGCTCGATCTCTATCCTTTTAACATTGACCACACCCGGTATCTTCTCCCTCAACTGATGGAACTTCAGTCGGGCAGTGGTCAGCCTGAGGAGATTCTTTCCAATCGTAGTATATCTGGCCCCCTCTATCCTCAATCTGTCCGCCGGCGGACGGAAGAGCTTCACTATGTAGGTCCTCTTTATATGGGATTCCCTGAACTTCCTCAGCAGTTCCGGGTCGTTGGTCAGAATCATGAGCCCCATATCCTCTTTCTCCAGAGGTTCCAGAGGAAGCAGGTGCATGATTTGCCGGGGAACGAAGAATTCACCTGCGGGCTTGTTGTACATCACATATTCCCTCCTGCGGACATAGGGGTTTATCCTGTATCCCTTGAAAGTTATGGAGCTGGTGAAGGGATCGACCAGAGCACCCGGGTCCCGAACGGGCCTGCCGTTGATCTTTATATGGCCCCTCTTTATGTAGGCATAGGCCTTCCTGCGGGAGAAATAACCCGAATCCAGAAGCACCTGAAGGAGGGGCTTACGCGTCGAATGCTTCATTGGTGAAATCCAGCATCACCTCATCCATCAGAGAAAAGTCCATCTCATCGATGGAAGAGACATCCAGTTCTGAAAGAACTTCCAGGAATTTATCGGCATCCCTGTAATCCATTATATGACCTTCCTTGAGGTAGGAGATCAGACCCATGATGGACGCCACCAGACTGGCTATACCGCTCCCGCTGAGCTCCTTCAGCGTTTCCAACTCCGAATCCTCCTCATCCCCCTCACCTCCCGTCTCCTTGGAGTATATATAAGAGGTGTACAGGAGTCTGAGGGCCTTTGCCAGCTCCTGTCTTATTCTTTCGAT
This sequence comes from Caldifarciminota bacterium, assembly GCA_026986535.1. Lineage (GTDB taxonomy): Bacteria > Hydrothermota > Hydrothermia > LBFQ01 > DSFT01 > S143-66. The sequence goes on along the minus strand of JALSOK010000123.1, from coordinate 24,127 downwards.
TCTATCCTTTTCCTTCATCCTCTCCCACCATACCAAGATATGCCTTTGCCACCATATTGGCGGCCCTTCTGATCCTTCCTATGTAAATGGCCCTCTGGGAAGGGGAAATCGACCCCCTGGCATCCAGCACATTGAAGGTGTGGGACATCTTGATCACCATATCGTATGCCGGGAACACCAGACCCCTCTCCAGAAGGCGGGGAACCTCCCTCTCGTAGAAGTCGAAGGCCTTCATGTGGAAATCCACATCGGCCTCCTCGAAGTTGTACACGCACCACTGCCTTTCGAATTCCCTGTATATGTCCCCCCATGTGTACCTGTCGTTCCAGCGGATATCGAATATGGAATCCACATTCTGGACGAACATGGCAATCCTCTCCAGTCCATAGGTTATCTCGGCCGAAGGAACCCTGAGGTCAACGGAGCCCGACTGCTGAAAATAAGTGAACTGGGTAATCTCCAGGCCATCTAACCACACTTCCCATCCCAGACCCCATGCACCCAGTGTGGGGCTCTCCCAGTCATCCTCCACGAAGCGCACATCGTGTTTCTCTATATCTATGCCCAGCTCCTTCAGGGACTGGAGGTAAATGTCGATTACATCATCCGGAGGGGGCTTGAGTATAACCTGAAATTGATGATACTGCTGAACCCTGTTGGGATTTTCCGCATATCGACCATCCTTGGGACGGCGGGTGGGCTCCACATAGGCGGTCCTCCACTCCCTCGTATCCAGAACCCGCAGGAAAGTGGCCGGATTGAATGTGCCAGCCCCCACTTCGGAATTGTAGGGCTGCATTATGACAGCCCCCCTGTCCTTCCAGAACCTCTGGAGCCTGAGGATTATTTCATCGAAGGTAAGCATCGGAAGTAAATAATTTTACACTCAATCCTTCACCTCATCGATAAGGGCCAGATTCCGCTTTGTATCCATCTTCCTGATGATCCTTCCCGAATCCCTGAATATGAACACCTCGAGGGTTCCGGTTATAGTGCCCTCGAAGAGGTGACCGCCCCAGGCCCTGAACTGACTATCGGAGAGGGTTATGTGCAGGTGCAGTATGGGCCGATTATTCAGAATCCCCACATTTCCCATGAGGGAAGTGATCTCGTACTCCCCCGGAAAGTCCTTTTTAACATACTCCTTACTTTCAAGGTCGTAGTAACCGAGGGTGAAATCCTTTCCCGCCCCGATTCCCTGGACGAATCCGGAGCGTATATGCTTCTGCTCGACAACCCTCAGGAGGGAATCCACTATCTTTTCGCCCTGCTCCAGAACCACGAGGACGCCATCGCACCTGTCGAAAACTTTCATGTTGATAATCTTACAGGGGGCATATAAAATTAACGCATGCTCGAACTCATTATAATCGGACAGATGATGGGGCAAAATGCCCGGCAGCATCCCCACCTGGTGGAGAGGCACAGAACATACAACATGGGCAGGATTCCGAAGGAATATAAAGGCCTGAAAAATCCCCTGAAGCCCACGAAGGAGAATCTTGCGGCGGGGGAGAAGATATGGAAGGAGCAGTGCGTGGCATGTCATGGAGAAAGCGGTAGAGGGGACGGACCTGCGGGGAAGGCCCTCAATCCACCGGCAGCGGACCTGGCATTCATAATAACCAGACCGATAGCGCAGGATGATTTTCTCTTCTGGACCATATCGGAGGGAGGCCTCCAGTTCGGAACTGCAATGCCCGCATACAAGAACATCCTCTCCGAAAAACAGAGGTGGCAGGTGATACTGTACCTAAGGAAGAAGTTCACCGGAACAACTCAGCCTCCTGCAAGAATGCGCCACAGGATGATGCACCAGAGGAGCAACTGAACCATCTGAGGGGATTTTCCCCTCCGTCCCTATAAAATTTTCCCATGAAGCTGATAGAGTACCAGGCGAAGGAGCTCTTCAAAAAGTACGGCATGCCCATACCCGAGGGCTATGTATGCAAAACCGTCGACGAAGTCAAGGAAGTTCTGGAAAAGCTTGAGTTTCCGGTGGTCATAAAGGCCCAGGTCCCCGTGGGAGGAAGGGGAAAGGCGGGAGGAGTCAAACTGGCTTCCACGAAAGAGGAGGCCATAGAGAAGGCGGAGAAGATCCTCTCGATGGAAATAAAGGGCATCCCCGTGAAGAAAATTCTCGTGGCCCATGCAGTCGATATTGCAAAAGAGCTGTATCTCTCCATAGTACTGGACCGCAGGAACAACAGGGCACTGGTAATGGCATCGAGGGAGGGGGGAGTCGATATAGAGGAGGTGGCAAAAACCAATCCGGATGCGATACTCAAGAGGGACATAGACCCCATCATCGGGCTCAGGGACTTCGAGGCCAGAGAAATAGCCTTCTGGCTCTATCCGGAGGACAAGAAGATTGCTCTGAAGATCGCCGGAATCATAGGCAAACTCTACAAATCCTATGTGGATTCAGAAGCCCAGCTGGCCGAGATCAATCCCCTCGTGGTGGACTCCAGCGGGCAGGTGTGGGTGGTGGATGCAAAGGTCATAGTGGATGACAACGCCCTCTTCCGCCATCCCGATATAGAGCAGATGAGGGACCTGGACTATGAAGACCCCAGGGAGCTGGAAGCAAAAGAGTGGGGTCTCTCCTTCATCAAGTTAGACGGCAACATAGGGAACATGGTAAACGGCGCCGGCCTGGCCATGGCCACGATGGATGTCATCAAGTACTATGGGGGTGAACCTGCCAACTTCCTGGATGTGGGCGGCTCCTCCAATCCGGAAAAGACCCGCAAGGCAATGGAGCTCCTCCTGTCGGACCCCAATGTAAGGGCCGTATTCGTCAATATCTTCGGAGGCATCACCAGAACCGATGACATAGCCAGAGGGCTGATAGAGGCATTCAGAACCCTGGACATCAAGGTGCCCGTGGTGGTAAGGCTCACGGGTACGAATGAGGAAATAGCCCGCAAAATGCTGGATGAGAGCGGTCTGCCCCTCATCACCGTAAGGACCATGTCCGAGGGGGCCAGAAAGGCTGTGGAGCTGGCGAACAGAAGCAATTAATTCCGCTCCCCGCCTTCCGGCGGGGCTTTTCCAGGCTCAGTAGTGGCCCAGAATTCCAAGCCTCTTCACCCTTTTCTCCAGGAGGCCGTATATCCAGAGTCCGCCCAGGAAGAACAGAATGCTCGTGGCGATAAAGGTGCTCAATTCAGCGGGGGGCAGATGGGTGAGGCCGATTCCCTGCCTCATCGCACGGGAAATCAGATGATACCCCGAGGTAAACGGTATCAGATTCCATGGAAAGCTGTCCGGAAGCATGAACAGGCCCACCACCCCCATGTTTATAACCTGAAACACATTCTGTATGCGCTTGTACAGCAGTGCCATCCCCCCGAACACATATCCCAGTCCGTATGCCGGAAGCACCATAAAGAAAAGGAGGACCGAAACCGTTGCCACATCGATGTGCAGGAACCTGCCGCTGATCAGCATGAGTATCACGAGCAGAGGAACGCTGAAGGCCAGATTGGAAATAATGGATATGCCCAGCATGAGAATCGAAACCACCCTGAACCCATAGGGGCTCATATAGAGCTGCTCCAGAGTCCCCTGCTGTGCCTCCATCGTGATTCCCCATGTGAGGGTATTCAGGCCTCCCAGGAGCCAGGACCAGAGGAAAAAAGCCACCACCATAGCCTCCTCCGTGTTCCCCATGCCCCCCGAACCGGGAAGAGCATACCTGACACCCAGAAGGAGTATGAGGAAAATGATCACAACGGTGATAATACCCGAAACGGTATTGAATGCATAGGACCTCAGGAGCTGAATTTCCCTTATCAAAAGGGCCCTTACCAGATTCATCATGCCTCACCCCCTATCACCTTCAGGTATATCTCCTCCAGATCCGGTTCGTCCCTCCGTATCTCCTCCAGAAGAAAACCATGGGACCTCAGCTTATCCACAACATCGTACAGATGCTCTGGCTCGAGGGATATGTGTATCACATGGGCATTTTCTTTCTGCTCCACCCGGGCATCCGGAAAGAGCTGTCCGGGGTTGCCCCTCCCAACGACACGGATGGAGTAGGTCCGGAAAGCAAACATTCTCCTCAGTTCATCCACACCCCCCTGCGCCACCACCCTGCCCCTGTTTATGAATACAACCCGGTCGGCAATCCTCTCCACGAACTTCATATTGTGGGAACTCACCAGGAGGGTTCTTCCTGAATCCTTCATGAAGCGAATCATGTCGGCCAGCTGGTAAGTGGTGTCCACATCCAGTCCGAGAGTTGGCTCATCCAGAACGATGTAATCGGTCCCCCTCACCAGAACACACAGAACCGCCAGTTTCTGCTGCATCCCGCGGGAGAGCTTCCTGGCCTCCTGACCCCTCCTCTCCAGAAGACCAAATCTCTCCAGAAGGCGCTCCCGATCCCGCCGGGCAACCCACTTTCCGCTTAAGCCTACAAAGAACTGGAGGTTCTGCTCCACCGTGAGGCGCCAGTAGATATTCCTGTTCCCCTCCAGAACCCCCGAAATATGGCGGTACAGCCAGTGGTCTCCCGGCTTCACCACCCTGCCCCCGATGGTAATCCTGCCCGAATCGGGCACCATGAGATTGAGAATGCTCTTTATGGTGGTGGTCTTCCCTGCCCCATTGGGACCCAGGAGGGCCACTATCTCCCCCTCCCCGACCTCGAAGGAGACATCGTCCACGGCCACCACATCACCGAACCGCTTGACCAGGTGCTCCACAGCAATCATCAATCCCCTCCCTCTATTCTGTACCTCATCCCGTCCACATGTATGAAATTCCCGTGCATGGACACCGATGGATTAGAACTGTGGCAGGAAGCACGAATTGTGGCAAATGGAATGGGAATGACACCCAGTAGCACCAGACCCACTCCCGCCGGACTGCATTCGATGTCCGCATATCTCAATGGAAGATATCCACGAAGCCACCTGCCTCCCCTCAGAATCCACAGACCCTTCCCCGAAGATGCCAGAGCGAGGCCCCCGGAGGAAAATATGGATACCCCCCCGCCAGAATGCTCCACAGAGGGAAAAGAGCGATTCCCGGCCCGGAGGGAATCCCCATACACCGACACAGGAAACGCATGTCCATCGATGCACGAAAGACCCACAAATTCATCCGGATAATCCACCCTGCGGACATTCCCCTTTCGCTCCAGAAGAACCAGCCCATCTCCCGAAAGGGGTATATACATGGCGGAGGAATCGCAAATCACATAGAACCCTCCCACCATCAGGCTGTCCCTGTATCCCGTGAGGTCCACCCAGTCCAGAGAGTATCCCTCCACGGGAACCAGCCTGTAGGGATACCCGGAAGCCACCTCAACGACTATGGAGGAGCTAATGCGACGGGAATGTCCGGTGGAAACCCCCACCGTATGAAAGCCCTCCTCCAGACTCAGGTCCACGATGGGAGAATCCGACAGAAACATCCGCTTCCCGTCTATATGAACGGCAAAGGGGGGATGCTTCTGCCTGTACGCTTTCACCACCGATTTAACATCCCCTCCGAAGCCCTCGTGGTAAAATCCGAATCCGCCGGAGAAGGATGCAACCATAATCGGAAATCGAAGGGGCATACAGGCAGTATCCCCATCCGGATACAGGATGGACAGATGGCTGGATGGAAAAACCACTTCATAGGTGCACGACGAAAGTAAAAGCAGAAGTGGAATCGAAAGTAAAGCCCTCATCAGCCCACCCAAATTTTAAAAGTAAAAACTATAGGCGATTTTGAAAAACTTCCTGTCGAAAAGGGCGCCGCCGTCTATATACGGATGCACCACAAGATAGACCCTGCTCCTTCCACCCCATTCGTACCCGAGCACCATCTGGAACTCCTCTTCGGGATAATAGGGATTATTCAGAGCCTTCTGATAGAAAGCTTTCGTGTAAAATCCGGAGGCCGTCCTGAAAGATACTTTTCCGTAGATGGTGGCCATGGGGGAGGCTCCCTGCGGGGAAACCGCATCGAGGTATGCATTCAGAGAAAGCCTTCCCAGGGTATACCTGGCCTCCACCCTGTATCCCCTGGAGGGCAACCCTCCATAATCCCCATACATTGCGCTTACGAGCAGCATTCTGTATGTGGTGGAACCTATCATAAACCCCGCACCGTTAAATCGGTAGGATACCAGAACGCTGGCATTCCTGTCCATCCACACGGTCAGCATCAGTCCCCTGAACAGGCCCGCGTTGACTCCCACACCTATGTATTCTGAGAAAAAGCGGCCTGCATCGATTTCGTTCCTGCGGCTGTAGTTGAACCACACATTGGTCATGTACATGAAGGGGGACTTCCTAAAACTGTTGAACCAGACACCAAAGTGGTAAGTGATGAGTCCGGAGCCGTATGCCAGATATGCGGTGGGAAAGGAAAAATCCCTCGAGAAGGCGGTGGTGGAAATTTTGAACCCACCGAGCCCCATCCTGTTATAGGTGGCAGAGAATCCCCCGGCCCATTTTCCGGGGGCCTGATATACCCCCTGACCGCTCAGGATGAAACCCTTCCTGTAGAGCCTTCCATATACGCTCGCCACCCCCTCATACCCCGACGAATCCCTGAAAGACATAAGATACGGGGAGAAGAAAAGGCCCCCCTTCTGCAGTCCAGCACCCATGCCCATGTACTGCCTTCCACCCCTTTCGCTGATGTAAAAACCCTGAGCCTTCCAGGTTTCGGATTCGAAAAATCCCTTCACACCCCCATCCATATCCCCTATGGAGCGGGTGTAAAATACATCCAGGAGAGTCCTCTCGAAGAGCTCCAGCTTCTCCTGAAAGAAGGGTCTCTTCTCAGGAAGATACAGCATGCTGGCCCTGTCCAGATTGAGCTGGGCCACATCCGCCTCCACCTGAGAGTAGTCCGGAAGTATTGCACCGGCCACCCCCCACCTCTCGGTCCGGATGTCCACATCCGCCCCCATTCTGTAGAAGAAGAAATCACTTCCCCGAAAGTAGGGCATACCCTCGCCCGGGTCCGCATAAACCGCCACCACATAGGGAGAAAAAGCAATCTTCGGCCTTCCCCTCTCGAATGTGATACCCCCCTCGAATACAACCCGCATGGAATTCCTTATATCCTCCATCTGGTCGGGAGAAACCGGATACAGGGAGAGGAGCTGAAACCACCCCATCTCCTGGGGCAGGATATTGACCACCATCGCATTGAGGCGGGCGGTATCGGAGAGGCTCAGTCTGTAAATGGGGATAACCATCTCGAAAGTCCAGACGCTGTCGGAAAAACGGGATGCAGATCTCCAGTCGAAATCCCACTTGATGGACCATCGATTGTAATTGCTGATGAGGTTATCCACCTGCGTTCCAAGGGGATAGAGGCCGAAAGCGTATCCCATATCCCCGGACGAGAGGATCAATTGAATCATATCGTCCATCACATCCCTCTGGGCATCGCGGGAGGTCTCCTGGGCATGTATCCCATAGGGATTCACGATGTACCCGCCCACATATAGATTCCTTCCATCGTGAAAGAGATACAGCCTGAAGGGGAAAGGGGTTGCATTTTCGGGATAAACCGGAACGAGGGTATCTATAACTGCCGACCTGCCGTACTCCTCCTCCGCCAGAACCCCATCTATCCGGATAGAGGGGGAAGTTATGAAAGGGATTATGAGCAGACTATCCATCATTTACTCCTCCATCCATATATACGCACGGGGGGCCCGGGAGGTTTCATTCCATGTTCTCCAGAACAAAATCCCCGCCCAGCGTCTTTATTCGGGCCTCCCTGCCATCGGGCTCCCCATACACCACTGTATTTCCCTCCCTGCGGTATCCCTCCGGCATATGGACGCTCCCCCCCATGGTATTTATCCTGAGCCTGAGGCCATGAATGGGGGTCTCCAGCTCCACATCCCCTCCGAATGTGTCGGAGATCAAACTGCGGAATCGTCCTTTGAAAAGAGCATCTCCACCGAAGGTTTTGATACGAATCTCTTCGAAATTTCCCCGCACACGGACATCACCCCCCAGACTTATAATCACGATACGGGAATTTTCGGGCACCACCATGGTGGAAGACCTGTATATGCCGGGAGTCACATCCACCTCACCGGTTCTGACCCTTATGTCATCACCGGCTCCCCTGATGACTATATAGCCTTTCTCCACATATTCGGCGTAATCTTCCCTGTCGATTTCCTCCACCGCTTCCCGAAAGGATTCCGAGAGACCCGGTATGAAGTGCAGGGCTCCCGACACCGCTCCGAATGCCATGCGGAGTATCTCCCTGACGAACCCCTCCACGCTCTCCTCGAAACTGACGCCTCTGCCGGATTCTTCATATCCGCGGGAATAACCATGAGGAGACTCCTGCTCCCTCCTGCCCCCACCCGACTGAAGGGCAGTTATGAGCCTCTCCGCCTCCTCCACCGTTATCTTTCCCTGCTCGAGCATCTCGAGTACTTTTCTAATTTCGTCATTCATAGCTTCAAAATTATAAAGTCTCTTTTCCAATTTTTCAAGGGAGATTTTCCGCTATGAAAAATCCTCAGCCGGAGATCTCCGATGAGGTCTTCTCCATCCCCTTCTCACGCAGAACGCTGGAGAGAACCTCCTCCACATCCCGCTCCGAGTACGAAATCATAATATGCCTGAAAACCCTGTTCAGGGTCTCCCCATCCACTTTCGCTATCAACTGGGCCGCTTCCGGGATGTAGGCAGGAGGAACAGAGAAGACCCTTATGCCCAGCGACAGAAGGGCCAGGAGCCCCATCCGGTTGGCGGCAAGGTCCCCGCACACGGAGTACCTCTCCCTCTGATACCTGAGCTTATCGAAGGAATACCACACAAGCCTGAAGATAGATGGGTGGAAGCGGTAGTCCGAGACCCTCCTGTCTATGGCCATCACATACTGGCTCAGGTCGTTGGTCCCAACGCTGAAAAAGTTGACATGCTTCTTGAATCGGTCCGTGATGAGGGCGGATGCGGGTGTCTCTATCATTATACCCAGTGGAATGTCGGCCCTGAGGATTCTCCTGACCTCCATGACCTCCTCCACTGTGGAGACCATGGGTATGAGAACCCTTATATTTCCCCTGACGCTGGCCCTGTTAATGGCCTCTATCTGATCCATCAGGAGCTTCCTGTTGTATTCGAGCAGATACCTTATACCCCTCACATGGGGAGGTATATCCATACCCAGAGGCACCTTTTCACCTCCAAGGTCGAACAGCCTTATGGTCAGAAGGTTCGGATAAACCAGTTCCGAGAGCTTCCGGTATATGTATTCCTGATCATCTCTGGATACGATTCCCATGAGGTAGAGGTATTCAGTTCTGAAGAGGCCCACATCCAGCCCCCTGAAATCCTCCAGCTCTTCCGGAATATCGACATTGATCTGAAGCACCACCTCCTGACCATCGGCGGTCCTCAGCCTTCCACCCCTATCCAGAATTGCGTTTATCTGCGGCCTTTCCTCCACCTGAACCTCAAAGGGCTTCCTGGAAAACTCCACAAATCCATCCGTGGCATTGAGGAAAGCATACCTGTACCTCCGGGCACTGGAAATGGCCCCCTTCACTTTAATAAGGGTCGGTATTCCTCTCGATTTGAGCATCAGGATGGGATGGGAAGTAAGGGACCCCTTCTCCAGAACGACACCTGCAACTCCGTACTTGATTATGCGGAATACATCCATTATGTTGAGTTCATCCGCAACAATTATGCTTCCGGCGCTGTTCTCGATTATATCGCTGTGCTGTCCCCGAACGAAGTTATCGAAATCCCTGAGCCACATCCTCAACTCAAGCCCGAGGTTTTCAAATTTTTCATGTCCGGAGCGGGAGAGTTCTCCGGAATAGGCTTCTATCACGCGGTAGAAGGCCTTAAATGCATCCCTTTCTCCACCCTCCATGAGGGACTGGACCTTTTCCCAGAGCTGGGGGTCCTGAAGTATGGCCTCGTAAACCCTGAAGATACTTCCTCCCCCCACATCGAGAGAAATCCTGTGGAGGTAATCCCTGTACCTTTTAACCTCTTCCTTCAGCTGGTCGAAGGTGAGCTTCCTCCTGCGCTTCCTCCGCCTGCTCTTCAATATTAGCAGTCTTCCGGATGCCTTACCCCTGACCGCCGTCGTACCCCGAAGAATCATCGATCCTCCAGATTCTCCACGAGTTCCTCCCCGAACCCGGATTCTATGAGGCGCGCTATTTCATCCACAGCCTCATCCTCATCCGGTCCCTCTGCAATTACTGTAAGCTCTGTCCCCGGAGGAGCAACCAGAATGAGGAGGTCCAGAATACTGCTGGCTTCAACCCGGTTTCCATCCTTCTCTATGAATACCCTGCTCCGAAATCGATTGGCCGTTTCCACTATCTGCATGGCGGGGCGGGCATGCAGGCCCAGTTTGTTCACAATCCGAACCTTCCTCGTCTTCATCAGCAGAACCTCAGTTTATGGGAGACAACCTCGAATCTCCTGTCCTCCTCGATAAATCGGAGTATCTCCATCATGTACCTGTTGGCAAAGGACGCATTATTGCTCACAAGCGCTATGGCCAGCCTGGAGCGCTGCCAGAGGTCCTGAAAATCCACCTCTGCTATCGAAACATCGAATTTGCTCAGGACCCTGTCCTTGATACTGCGGAGTATGTGCCTCTTCTCCTTCAGGGAAGAATTAAAGGGCATGTGGATGTCCAGCTCCAGGACTGCCACTATCATAGCTCCGGCCTGACCTCAACCAGCCTGTATGCTTCTATGATGTCCCCCACTTTGATATCGTTGAACTTCTCCAGCTTGATTCCGCATTCCATCCCGGCCTTCACCTCGGAAACATCATCCTGAAAGTGCTTAAGGGATTCGATTCGGCCTTCATAAACCACCTGCCCATCGCGTACAACCTTCACCCTGTCGGCATTCCTGGGAATAACCCCCTCTATGACATAGCTTCCGGCAACCTTTCCACCCTTTACCTTGAATACTGCTTTCACTTCCGCCTTTCCGATCAGCTCTTCCCTGTATTCGGGCTCTATCAGTCCGCGGAGCATGTTCTCTATGTCTTCCTTCAGGTGGTATATGATGGAGTGGAACTTCATGGGCACTCTGGCGCTCTGGGCGTAATCCCGGGCCTTCTTATCGGCCTTCACGGCAAATCCAATAACGATACCCTCGGAGGCCTCCGCCAGCATCACATCGCTCTCCGTTATATTACCAACACCCGCATGTATCACAACTGGACGGACCTTTGTGCTTTTGATCTTCGATATCATATCCTCTATGGCTTCCAGGACACCGTGGTTATCCGCCTTTACCACCAGGGGAAGCTCCTTTATTTCCCCTTCCTGTATCTTCCTCATTATACGCTGTGCAAGGGACATCTTCTGTCCCCGGGCCAGCTGTTCCTTCAGCTGGGCCTTCCTCTCATCCGTTATCTCCCGGGCTGTGCGCAGGTCCCCGACCACTTCGAACCGGTCTCCGGGGCGGGGCAGTTCCTCGAAGTTCTGAACGAGGGCGGGGTCTCCGGGAAGAGCCTCCCTGAGCCTCTCCTCCCTGTCATTGTACATGGCCTTTACCTTACCATAAGTAAGACCGGCGACCAGTATATCACCGACCTTCAGGGTTCCCCTCTGCACGATCACAGTAGCAAGATTGCCTTTTCCCTTATCCTTGAAGCTCTCAAGTATAACCCCTCTGGCCGGCCCCTCTGTGGTGGTCTTACGGTTGATCTCCTCCGCCACCAGAAGGATGGCATCCAGAAGGTCATCCACACCCATACCGGTCTTTGCAGATATGGGAACGAATATGGTATCGCCACCCCAGTCGTCAGGAATCAGCCCGTGCTCGGACAGCTGGCGCTTTACCTTCTCCGGGTCTGCATCGGGCAGATCCATCTTGTTCATCGCCACGATGATCTTCACCCCTGCCGCCTTCGCATGGTTGAGGGCCTCTATGGTCTGCTCCTTCACTCCCTCCCGGGCATCCACCACCAGGATGACGATATCCGTCACCTGGGCACCGCGGGCCCTCATCGCCGTAAAAGCCTCGTGTCCGGGGGTGTCTATGAAGGTTATCCGCCTGCCACCAAACTCCACCTGATAGGCACCTATCCGCTGGGTAATTCTCCCCTCCTCCTTCTCCGCAATGTTGGATTTCCTGATGTAGTCTATTAAAGTGGTCTTCCCATGGTCAACATGCCCCATAACGGTAACGATGGGGGGCCTTTCGTAATCGAGCTCCCCTTCTGCTTCTTCATGCACTGTTTCCTCCGCCACATTCTCCTCTATCTTCAGTTCGTATCCGAAGTTCTCCGCTATCAGCTCTATCATGTCCATCGGAAGAGTCTGATTAATGGTAGCTATATAGCCGATGGCCAGAAGCTCCTTTATTATATCCGCCGGTTCGATTCCCATTATGGTGGCCAGCTCCTTGACGGATACAGGACCGGGAATACGGATCACCTTCTCCTGCGGCTCCTTTGCAGTCTGCTGTTTCTTTTCCTTCTTACGGGATGGTCTGGTCCTGGGCTTCTGCCGGATCTGCCTCTCCCTCTCCTTCTGCCTCTCCTCCCTCTTCTCTTTTTCGGGCTTCTTCTTGAATCTCCTGGGCTTCTTCTGCTGGGAAGCGCCTATGCTCTCATAAATCTTCTTCTTCTGTTCGAATTCTTTCTTGGATTCCTCCTTAACCAGATTCAGTTTTTTCCTTACAGTCTGCTCCATCTCCCGGTTGACTTTGTTGAATGGAGACTTAACATCATACCCCTCATTCTGAAGAATCTCTATTATCGTCTTTGCAGAGATTCCCAGCTCCTTGGCCAGCTCCCTTATCTGAACCGGCCCCTTTTTCTTCTTACCTGTTCCACTTGCCATAGAAATCCCCCTGTGGATATGTTAATTTAAGCCTGAGCTGGCTCCTCTTCCTCCAGCTTCTCCTCTATAAATTCGATGAGTTTTAGAGCAGTCTTCTCATCCAGTCCGGCCTTATAAAGGGATGCGAGGGTTGGAACCTCGTTGAACGAGAAATATCCCGCCCTTCTGAGATATTCCACCACAGAAGCCGGAAAGCTCCTCGAAATGTCTATGAGGGTAACCACACCTCTGGGCTTCCTGTATTCTTTGAAGGGAACGATTATTATGTCCCTGCCCACCAGCTTGGAGGCAAGGATAACATTGGAACCCTCTGCCCCCTTTGCCTCCTTGACATGCTCTTCATCCACCACAGCGTATATCTTATCCTCGAGCATATACGCAGTGATAACAGGCGCGGGTTGCAGGGCATTGATGGCGAACTTCAGTATGTCCGGATCCCACCTCACGATGTCCACTTTCTCGTTGTGCAGCTCCCCCTGAAGTCCGGTCATCTTGACTCCCCTGGTGCCCACTATGGCCGCCACAGGGTCTATGCTGGAAATCTTCGAGTAAACCGCCACCTTGGCCCTCTTCCCGGGTATCCTTGCCACCTGCTTTATCTCTATAGTCCCATCCTGTATGTCGGGGATTTCCATTTCCAGGAGCCTTCTGAGGAAATCCGGATGGGTTCTCGAAAGTATTACATAATAACGGACATTGTCCGTGCCTATTATTACAGCCCTCTTCGTGCTTCCCTGCTTGAACTTCTCCAGCTCACCCGGTATCAGTTCGGATGCAGGGATTATACCCTCCGTGGTAATATCCTCCATGCCGGGAATCTCTATGGAGAGAAAGACACTTCCGGTGCGCCTGTTGATCCTCTGAACCTTTCCACGGACCAGTTCCCCTATCCGGTGCTCGAAGTCCTTTATGAGCACCTTTCTCTCTATATTGCGTATATCGTTGACGAATCTGTTCTGAATCCTGTATATGACCGCTCTGGGCAGATTCCTGCTGTCGATGGTCACCTTTACCTCCGAACCTTCTATGGCTTCAGGGTCATGGGCCTTTGCCTCTTCTATACTTATCTCGTTGGCAGGATTCTTAACATTCTTTACCACCTTCTTGGTAATGGTGACCTTGATCGAATCCTCGCCGATGGACACCTCGGCATCGGTCTTGTAATAAGCCCTGACTGCATCCTCTATAACCTTTTTCAGAACTTCTATGATATCGTTCTTATTCAGATTCCTTGTTCGGACGAGGTAATCCACCATCGCATTGAATTGCTTTATATCCATACTTTCACACCTCGTTTAGTTTTAATTTCCTTATCCTGCTCCTGTCCACCTCCGTGCCCCCGATATAGAGACTGCTTTCCTCCACCCTGTCCAGCGTCCCGCTCACAGTCCTCCCATCATCCAGGTAGGCCACCACTCTCCTTCCCACAGCCCACCTTATCTCCCTCTCCTTCCTCAGCTCCCTGTCGAGTCCGGGGGAGGAAACCTCGAGATCGTATCTTTCTTCGATGGGGTCCTCCACATCCAGCATGATGGAAAGCTCATTGGAAAGGGCCTCCAGCTCCCCTATCGTGATGTGGCCCTCTCCCCTGGGTCTGTCCACAAAAATGCGCAAATAGGAGTACCTTCCCCCGCTCTTAAATTCGATATCCACCAGCTCATAACCCATCCGCTTTATGATGGGCTCGGCCAGCTCCTCGATTTTCTTCTCTATGGCCTTCTCTCTCTCCTCCATAATTTAGGTTGAAAATTATACACTACCGCCAGAACGCTGAAATGCCTGATTTTGCTCAGTTCCCGGCAACAGCCACTACCATTTTCGAATATCCGCTCCTCCGGAAGAAAGATTCAAAGAGACGAGATTAAATCCTCCGCCACCCTGTCGACCGGATTCCCCTCACCAAGAAGAACCCTGAGGCGGGAAATTTCCCTCAGTACCTCCTCTCTCTCATCCAGAATCCGCGCCACAGTTCGAGCCACCTTTTCAGGGGGAATATGCTGAATAAACTCCGGAAAAACCTCCCTCCCCAGAATCAGATTCGTAAGGCTCGCCCATCTGACCCGGGCAAACATACGGGCGAAAATCCATGTGATTTCCGACATGACATAGAGGACAACAGCAGGGGTGCCCAGTATGGCCGCTTCAAGGCTGGCAGTTCCGGATGCCACTATAACGATGTCCGAACCTTTTATGATTTCGAGGGATTTACCCTTCAGAACTTCCATGTTCCCCGATGCAGGAACCCCGAAGGAGGAATCGAGCAGGGACATGTAGAAGAATGCATCCGGATAAATCTTCTCCAGATGGCCCTTTATGGACATCATGCGGGGTATGAGACGCCTCATCTCGTGCCTTCTGGAGCCGGGGAGCAGTCCGATCGTGGGATTTCCCCGCCTCTCGACCCCTTCTATGCTCTTTCTATACAGGGAGGCCAGGGGATGGCCGAAGTACCTGACTTTTACCCCAAGCCTGCTGAAGAATTCCGGCTCGAAGGGCAATATGGAATAAAGGCCTTCCATCTTCCTCAGGACAGATATGCGGAATCTGCCCCACGCCCACAGCTGCGGCAGTACATAGTAAAAAACCCTCTTCCCGGCATTCAGCAGGCGGGACGCAAGCAGAAGATGGTATCCCGGATAATCCACGAGAATTGCCGCATCCGCCATCAGGGCACTGCGATACACATCCTGAAAATCGCGGAGTAAATCCGGTATGTGCATCAGGGCCTCCTGAATCCCCACGACCGAGGAATCCCCTATCCTCCTTATGAGGTGCACCCCCGAAGCCTCCATAAGGGCTCCCCCCATGCCGTAAAACTGAACGGATGGGGCTATACGCCTGATGCTCCTTACCAGCTCCGATGCCCTCAAATCGCCGGAAGGCTCCCCTGCGGATATGAATATCCTCATGCAATCGAGTACACTGCAATTTTAAATGCCCCCGGGCGGGGGCAGGTAATAGTTTACTTCTTGCCCGACTGCTTCTTCCTCTCCTCGATGATCTTCTTGGCTATGTTGTCGGGAACCACATCGTAGTGGTCGAACTGCATGGAATAATACCCGCGCCCCTGCGTAATGGACCTGAGGGCAGTTGCGTACTGGAGCATTTCCGCAAGGGGAACCATGGCAGTTATTACTTTTGAATTGCTCCTGTCCTCGATGGACACTATGTGGCCCCTTCTGGAATTTATATCCCCTATAACATCCCCCATGTACTCCTCGGGAGTTACCACTTCCACCTTCATTATGGGCTCCAGGAGGACAGGTCTGGCCTTCTTCATTGCCTCTTTAAAGGCTATGCTTCCAGCTATCTGGAAGGCCATGTCGGAGGAGTCCACCTCGTGATAGGAGCCGTCGAACAGCTTCACCCTGACATCCACTACAGGATATCCAGCAACCACCCCCTTCTTCATCGCATCCTTTATCCCCTTTTCCACAGAGGGGATGAATTCGCGGGGTATCTTTCCACCGGTAATAAGATCCACGAATTCGAAGCCCTTTCCCCTGGGAAGGGGCTCCACCTCTATCCAGACATGACCGTACTGCCCGCGACCACCCGTCTGCTTTATGTACTTTCCTTCCTGCTTGACGGATGCGGTTATCGTCTCCCTGTATGCCACCTGGGGCTGTCCCACTTCCACATTGACCTTATGCTCACGGCGCATCCTGTCCACCATAATCTCCAGATGGAGCTCTCCCATTCCGGCTATGATGGTCTCACCGGTCTCCTCATCCGTGTATGCCCTGAAGGAAGGATCCTCCTCCATGAGCTTCTGAAGGGCTTTCACCATCTTCTCCTTATCGTCCTTGGATTTGGGGTGTATGGCCTGGGCAATGACGGGCTCGGGAACCTCCAGGGATTCCAGTACTATGGGATGGTTTTCATCCGAAAGGGTGTCACCGGTGAGGGTCTGCTTCAGTCCCACCACAGCCCCTATATCTCCTGCGGTAAGCTCCTCGATGTCCTCCTGCTTGTTGGCGTGCATTCTGACTATCCTCGATATCCTCTCCTTGATTCCCCTCGTGGCATTGTACACATACTCGCCCTTGGTTATCTTCCCGGAGTAAACCCTGACATAGGTCACCTTTCCTATGTATTTGTCGGTCATTATTTTGAAAGCAAGGGCCGTGAGGGGCATATTCTCATCGGGTTTCCTTATCTCCTTTTCCCCCGTCAGGGGATTGATGCCCTCCACAGGGGGTCTGTCGACCGGAGATGGAAGGTATTCCACTATGGCATCCAGGAGGGGCTGGATACCCTTATTCTTGAAGGCGGAACCGGCGAGAACCGGCACCACTTCGAATGCTATGGTGGACTTTCTTATGGCCCTGCGGAGGTCCTCCTCCGTAATCTCCTCCTCCTCCAGATACTTGAGCATTATATCCTCGTTGAACTCCGCGAGGGTCTCTATTAACTTCTCCCGCCACTCGAGAGCCAGGTCCCTGAGGTCTTCGGGAATATCTATCGTCTCATACTCCGCACCAAGGGTCTCATCCTTCCAGACTATCCCCTTCATGGTGATGAGATCCACAACCCCCCTGAACTGGGATTCGGCACCTATGGGAATCTGGATGGCAAGGGGCACAGCAGAGAGCCTTTGCTCCATCATCTTTATGACATTGAAGAAGTTGGCCCCCACCTTGTCCATCTTATTCACGAAAGCGATGCGGGGGACCCTGTATTTATCAGCCTGACGCCATACGGTTTCGGACTGGGGTTCCACACCGGCCTCCGCATCGAATATAACGACAGCCCCGTCGAGGACTCTGAGGGCCCTTTCCACCTCTATGGTGAAGTCCACATGTCCCGGCGTATCGATTATGTTGATCTGATGTCCCTTCCAGTAGCAGGTGGTGGATGCAGCGGTAATAGTGATTCCCCTCTCCCTCTCCTGCTCCATCCAGTCCATCTCCGCCTGACCCTCGTGAACCTCTCCTATCTTATGCTTCTTTCCCGTGTAAAAGAGAATTCGCTCCGTTGTGGTCGTCTTGCCCGCATCTATGTGCGCAATTATACCTATGTTCCTCAATTTCTCGATTGGCAACTTTGCCACGATTCCACCTCCGGGTTTTATAAAAATTGGTCCGTAAAGTTTAAAGGAAGCAATTTCGTTTAATTCGGTGGCAAAGGGTTCTGGATTTCCACCACGACCAGAGAGGCCGGGGTCCCTGCTCATACGACATACATGATGACACTGATATTCTGGATGTTTATTTAATGGGCATAATTAACTTTCTCATAACAACTTAATCCATGTAATTTAAGTTAATGAGCCCTTTATAATTTACAAATGTTAATTTCCATAGTCATCGTCTCCCAGATAAACGATACGATTCTGAAAGCACCCTATGTGGACATAGAAGTACAGAGTTTTGATGCGAGGGGTGTGGGGGCCCTTGAGGATGACTGCGTGCAACAGGTGGTGGCCGAAAGCAGAGGAGATGGGTTCGTGTATCTCGTGGCATACGATAACGAGGGCAATTCGGGGGATATAGTCAGGTTTCCATATAGGGGCATCATGGTGCAGGGGTTCGCCAATCCAGAAAACACTGATCAGGACCTGGATTGCATCTACAGTTTCGATATAAGCAGTAGTGGAGACACCGTGATACTGGAAGCCATTTACGACGGAACGAGCAGGAATACACCGGACACCGCGGAAATCATGAGGGTTATATACAGGGACATCTGGATGAACGGAGCAGGATTTCCCTCCCCCACAGGAGGGTACTATGCCATCAGGGCTTTCGTCGCAGGTATAAATCCCGGCGGATACGCATTTCTGCGCATAGACACCACATTCAACATAACTCCCGTGGACAATCCGGAAGTCCCCGGAAGTGGCAAAGACCTTCTGAAAGAAACGCACTTCTTCCTCAGGGTTCATGTGGGCATGGGAGGGATCGTCAGGTTTACAATGGGGGTACCTTCGGAGGGCGATGTTTCCCTCTCGGTGTTCGATGTGGCGGGAAGGAATATCTTCTCGTACAGAGGCAGGTCGGACGGTCCCGCCCTCCTTTCCCTCAGCAGGAAACTTCCCTCCGGCATCTATGTGGCCACATTCATCTGGAACGGCAGGAAAAGAAGCATAAGGTTCGTGAGCTTTTAAGCATTCAAATCAGGGAGGTGGGTATGATGGAAGCACTACTGCCCATTTTAATCCAGCAGGTGGGGCTGGATGGGGGCATAAAAGATGCCAAACCCCGGGAGGTGAAGGCGGCAGTCACCCTAAACCTGAAGGACGGCACGAAATCCACCATACAAACCAGGGTCTCTATAGACCGGGGGAGGATTATCATATCGGGCCTACCTTACGACCCCGGAGACATCCATTCCATTTCCATAAGGATCAACAGGAAGGGGGATGGCGGAGAGCAACCGCCCCGGCTGATGGCATGGGTGGAGGGATCCGTCCCCGTGGACACCACAGTAGATGAGTGGAAGGACACCACAGTGGATGCAGGGGGAACACCCATCACTATAACGAAGATGCTCGGAACAGCCAATGTGGGAACATACGATGTAATAGGAAAGATGAATGTGGGTAGCCCATACGATGGAATCGTTGGATTTACCGCTGGAAACGGCTACTCGGGAATATGGGGCATTGGGGCAGCGGATTCCACCGAGGGGATCAGGGGTGAGGTACTCGCGGGATACAACTACTCGACGGGCGTACTCGGAGTGGTTTCTGGAGCACCCTCCACAGACGGGAGCAATACTGCAGTTCACGGTGAGGCACAGGGAGCATCCACCGAATACGCCAGCGGGGTCGTCGGAATAAGGGTATCGGGAACCACCTATACGGTATATGTGAACAACGGCGTCTATGGTTATTCCGATGTGGGGGCAGGTGTGGTCGGATTCAGAAATTCAGGAGGCACGGCAGTGGCGGGAGGAATAGCATCCCTATATACCGTGGAAAGCAGCGGTGTGGTCGGCTATTCAGGGGAAGCAGACGGAAATGGGGTCGTTGGTCTGGCCGATGGTGGCGGTTCATCCTCCTCGGCCCACACGGCGGTCCTGGGATACGATATGAATTCCACAGACAACAGTTATGCAGTATTCTCCTTCGGCGACTTTGCAGCAACCGGAGGCAAATCCTTCATCATGGACCATCCCCTGGATCCAGCCAATAAGTTCCTCAAGCACTACTCCATGGAATCCAACGAAATTTTGAATGTGTACAGGGGAACCGTACAGCTGGATGCCAGCGGAGAGGCGGTCGTATATCTTCCCGAATATTTCGAAGCCATAAACACGGATTTCTCCTATCAGCTGACTCCTGTTGGAGCCCCCATGCCGGACCTCTATGTAAAGCAGGAGATTTCGGGAAACAGGTTCGTCATCGCCGGGGGAAAGCCGGGAATGAAGGTCTCCTGGACAGTATATGCACGCAGAAACGACCCATACATCCGGCACCACAGAGACAAGTTCAGGGATGTAGTGGAAAAACCCGCCCGGTGGAAAGGTAAGTACCTGTATCCGGAGTTCTACGGCAGGAGCAAAGCAGAATCCATAATTCAGCCCGGAGAGGAAAATCAAAAGAGAAAAACAATACGGGCAGAATGGAAGAGGTGAAGGCAGGGGGCTATGAAGCCCCCTTCAGCAGTTCCCTGACCGAGTCCACAAAACTCCTGTCTGTACTCTCCGCATAAATCCTGACTATGGGCTCCGTGTTGGATGGTCTTATATGGAGCCAGGAATTTCCTCTGCGGAAATAGTATCCATCCTCCGTTGTGAGCTCGAAGCCCTCCACAAGGGGACGGAATTTCTCCAACACCTCCTCCACACTGCCCCCCTCCACCTTTTCCTTCAGCATATAGGTTTCTGGAAGACTCCCCAGAGTATCCATCAACCGGCCGGACACATACGAGGAGTAAAGGACAGCAGATGCAAGGATCCCGTCGCGGGTCGCATTTACTTCGGGGAATATCAACCCCCCATTGCCCTCTCCCCCAATGGGAGAGCCCACCTCCTCCATCCTCCTGAGGACATTGGCCTCACCAACGGGGGCCCGGATCACCCGAACCCCGTGCCTGCGGGCGACGAACTCAACCAGGATGGAAGTGGAATAATTTACCACCACATCCCCCCTGACGAAATTGAGCAGATAATCCACAGAGAGGGCAACTGTCATCTCTTCGCTGAGCATACCGTGGCCTTTCACACCCACAACGACCCTGTCCCCATCGGGATCAGTGGCAAACGCAAGGGCAAACTCATCATTCAGAAAAACCTCGAGATGCCTCAGGTATTCCCTCCTGGGCTCTGGATTCCTCTCGAACTTCCCGGAAGGTTCACAATATACTTTCCTGACCTCTGCACCAAGCCGCTCGAGAACGAGGGGAAGAGCTCTGTACATGGCCCCATTCACACAATCCGCCACCACCCGGACATGACCCCTCTCCACATAACCGGATTCAACGACAGCCTCCACATGCCGCTCCACAGCATCCTCTATCTCCACCCTCTCCCCCCAGGGAACCACCCACCTGTAATCATCGAGATGGGAAAGGAGCCTCTCCAGCTCATCCCTGAAGAGGAACCTCCCTCCCCCTGCAGAGAGCTTGAGGGCATTCCAGTTTTCGGGGTTATGGCTTGCAGTCAGGATTATTCCGCCATCCATATTCATCTTCCTGCTGATGAACTGGGCTGTTGGCGTGGGTGCTATCCCGATGGAATAAACATCCTTGCCAGCCATCCTCAGGGTGGAGGACACGATGTCGTAGAAAAGGGGACCGTGGGGTCTGGTGTCCCTGGCCAGAAGAATCTTCTTCCCATCGATTATGCGGGCAAAAGCGGAGGTGTATCGCATCACGATCAGGGGATTGAAATCATCCGGAACGGTTCCCCTCACACCGGACACAGAGACCTTCAGCATGGGGTAATTTTAATCATCCCATAACAAATGCCTTATTACTGCTGACAGCAAAAAACCTGGAAAGGAGAACATCCATCCCCATCTGGAGAATCCTTCCAGTTCCTTTAAAATTTCAGCACGATTTGAAGTTGAGGTCTATGAGGAAAATCTTCGGAGGGATTCTGCTGAGTGTGGGAGTGGCATTTTCCACATCCATCGAAGCAGGAGGACCGGTACTGGACATATACCCCGGGGCAAGACCAACGGGAATCGGAGGGGCATTTACTGCATTTTACGGGGATGTAATGTCCATTTACTACAATGATGCAGGCCTGGCATTCGTGAACGGCTTTCAGGTTTACTCCCTTCAGCACTCCAACTGGCTTCAGGGGCTCATAGGGGATGCGTATTACGAGTTCGGAGCAGTGGCCATTCCCACATCGAGGGGTGTGGTAGGAATATCCATGACATACCTGACCGTCGGTGAGGTAACCATAACGGACGAAAACAATCAGACCACTTATTCGTTCGTTCCTTATGATGTGGTCATGAAAGCATCCTATGCCAGCAGGATAAACGACAGGCTCAGCTTCGGTGTGGGGGCAAAATTCTATTACAGCTTTCTCGTGCCAGCGGATATACTGAGAAAGGTCTTCGGTGTGGTGGGAGATGGCTCCGCAAAAACTTTCATGATAGACGGAGGACTCCTGTATAGGGAAGGTCCCGTATCCCTCGGTATCTCGCTTCTTCACTTTGGACCCGAATTGCGATATTCGGGCAGCGACCAGCCCAATCCCCTTCCATGGACCATCCGGCTGGGTACGAGGATAGAGAAAACCTTTGGAAATGTGAGCTTTACCCTGGCGGGAGATTTGAGCAAGATCCTGGTGAACATACAGAAGGATCTGGCCGACAGCGGTCTGGCATTCGTATGGAGGGATACCTATAAACACATAGGACTCGAAATAGGATTTGCCAACCTCATATACCTGAGGGGCGGGTACTTCGAGGACCTCCTCGGTTCGAGAGTGGGACCCACTTTCGGACTGGGTGCCAGGTACGGAAACTTCGCATTCGATATCTCCGACGACAGATTTATATACGCATTCACCGACAACAAGACCAACATACCCAACTACAGGTTCCAGTTTACATTCATGAGGAAAATCCAGAAGGCCGAAAGCAAAGCGGACAGCCTGAAGAAGCCCGTCCTTCTGGTAAAGGTCACGGACAGCCTGACCGGAAAGCCCATAAGCGCAGTCGCCAGCCTCAGGAATCCCCGTACGGGAGACATCATAACAGCAGAAGGCAATGGAAACATAGAACTGACAGCCAGTCCCGGCAGATACATACTGCGGGTGGAGAACGATTCATACTATCCTTTTCAGGATACCATCGCATTCGAAAACAGCGGGCAGGTGGTGGAAGTTGCCCTGAAGAAGAAACCCCATGGCAGGCTTACCGTTCTCGTCCTGGACAGCGTGAGGAATAAGCCAGTGTTCGCCAGCATCATGATAGGGAATGTGGAAAAGGATACCAGCCAGATAACCCTCGAACTTCCGGAAGGAACCTATGCTTTAAGGGTCGAGGCACCGGACTACGGCATGTACTACAGGATTATAGAAATCCGGGAGAACATGGATGATACCGTAACAGTCAGGCTGAATCCCATAACCTCCCGGCTGAATGTGGTAATAGACAGACCCGTCCATATAAACATCTTTAGGGGAGAAGAACTGGTTATAAGCGAAAATCTGCGGAGAAATAAATCCTACAGCCTTGGGGCCGGAGCCTTCCGGGTCATAATCGAGTGCGACGGCTGTGAAAACAGAGAAGTGGAAGTGATTTCCAGACCCGGCCACGATATGCTCCTGGAAGTCAGGAACAATAAAATTCAGCTGAAAGAAGGAGGAGAAGGTTCATGAGAAGATATTTACTGGCAGGCCTCATCACTCTGGGCCTGTTCGCATGCAATAAGTCCCACAAAACAGGAGGAGCAGAGCCCGAAGGGCAGGTTATAGCCAGGATCGGGGACATCGTTGTAACCGATAAGGATATAGAGCTCAGCCTTCAGGGATTACCCCCGGGACAGCTGTCCCCCAAGCAAAGGGAAGCAATAAAGCAGGATCTGATAAAGACGGCCCTGTTCTACAAGGCAGCAATGGATGAGAAGATAGACACCAACAGGAACCTGATGAGAAGAATCGAATGGATGAAGCGCTCCATAATTGCTCAGGAATACCTTCGTTCCAAATACGGAAACAGACAGATTACCCCCCAGCAGGTGGACGAATTCATAAAGAAGCGGGGAAACCTCTTTTCCAGAAAAGCATCCTTCATCATGGTTATGTACTTCGACTCCACCCTGAAGGACACCATCAGGGAGCTCCTGCTCGATGGAAGCATCGTAGCCAACAAGTATCTCGACGACATGGCCAAGAAGGG
>JALSOK010000122.1 GCA_026986535.1 Caldifarciminota bacterium | reverse complement strand
TCGGATTCTTACTGCACGAGGAGAGTGTCATGGCCAGCAGCATGGCGAGGGCTGAAATTGTTCTACAGCGGTGTTTTTGCATTTACATTAAAAACCTTTTTCAATAAACCCTCCGGTGGAAATTATAAAGTCTCATTGAATCTGAGGTTTGGTTTTCTGTATTGAGATGCGTAAGGCTTTATTTTTAAATTGATTATTTATTGATGGTCTCGTGGGCAGTTCAATTAGCTCTTACAGTTTCAGTCCGGGATACTTCTTTCCGTCTTCCACCAGTTGTAATACTCATCCTTCATTTCTATCATACGGACCATATTTTTGCCCAGCCGAATGGCATCCTCTATCGCTTCTCTGTCTTCTTGAATCCTCCCGTAGTATCCAGTGCTGTATACGAAGGCATAAGGGGGAACCATAAATCCCATAAAATTCAGGGCTCCCACCATCTGGAGTATGGTCTGGGTGGCACCATCCTCTTCTGCAACAGCCACGAACCCCGCCACTTTCCCATCGAGCAGTTTCTCTATATTCTCCGCGGATGTCAGCCGCTCTATCAGGGTTTTCATCATGGCGGACATGCTGAACCACTGGACGGGACTTGCGAATACAACCCCGTCGGCCCACAGTATCTGCGTCAGGAGCCATTTGAACTGGTCATCGGATGTTATGCAGTTTTCCACATTGCAGGACAGCCTGTCCTCGCTGTACCGCCCTATGCAGTAATCCA
Organism: Caldifarciminota bacterium; assembly: GCA_026986535.1. Classification (GTDB taxonomy): domain Bacteria; phylum Hydrothermota; class Hydrothermia; order LBFQ01; family DSFT01; genus S143-66. The sequence continues at coordinate 8,082 of JALSOK010000122.1, read as the reverse complement.
GTTTGACCCTGGACAGATGTATAACCTGCGTCTCCGCTCCTTCCTCTTCCGCACTTTCCAGCACCTTCCCCAGCAGGAAGTAAGTTCTCGAAAGCTCGCCGCGGGGCGAGCCATTTATTCCCAGAATCCGGATCTTCATAACAGGGTAATTTTAATCGGGAGGAAGGAGTCCTCAGGCCCGTGGATGGTATTTCCTGTGTATTTCTTTCAGGTGGGAGATGTTGACCTGTGTATATCTCTGGGTTGTGGAGATGGAAGCATGGCCCAGGAGCTCCTGAAGGACTCTCAAGTCGCATCCGTTTATGAGCATGTGGGTGGCGAAGGTGTGGCGGAATACATGGGGATGGACCTTGGAGGCGAACCCAACCCGGCTCGCGTACTCCTTAAGAATCTTCCAGAATCCTATGCGGGACATCCTCTGGCCCCTCATATTCAGGAAGAGGTATGTGCTCTGACGACCCTTGAGTATCATGGGACGGGCCTCTTTTATGTATCGCTCCAGGAATTCCCTCGCAATGTCGTGGAAGGGGATGATCCTTTCCCTCTTCCCCTTTCCGGAGACCCGGACTATCTTTTCATTGAGATCGATATCGTACAGGCGGATATTGAGGGCCTCGCTCACGCGAACCCCTGTGGCGTAGAGGAATTCCATCATGGTTCTGTCCCTCAGGCCCTTTACAGTATTGATGTCGGGCTGCTGGAGCAGGAGTTCTACCTCCTCCAGAGTCAGGACATCCGGTATCGTTTCCTCTTTCTCAGGGATCTCGAGCAGCTGGGCGATGTTGTTCCTTATATTGAAATGCGAATAGAGGAATTTGAAGAAGGTCCTGATTGCGGCAATTTTCCTCTCTATCGATGTGGCGGAGAATCCCTGACTCACGAGGTATTCGATGAAACTCTGAAGCTGTGAAATCGTCAGGTTATCCAGGTCCATTTCATTCTGCTCGATAAAAGTTAAGAACTGATGAATATCCTTCTTGTATCCGTAAATGGTATGGTAGCTGTAGCCCCTCTCCACTGTCAGATAATCTACGAACCTGTCCAGGAACTCAAAAATTCCCTCAGAACCGCGTTCCTCTCTTCTAACTTCTCCCATGTTCCCACCTCCCCATGACCTGGAAGAATCAAACTATCCCCACTTAATATTTTAATCAGTTTCCTGATGGATTTCAACATTTCATCGGGGTTTCCCAGCGGCAGGTCCACCCTCCCTATGGAGTCCATAAATATCGTGTCCCCCGTCAGCACCAGTCTGGCATCGTCTCTGTCCGGATAAATCAGAGATATGCTGCCCGGTGTATGGCCCGGTGTATGCATTACCTCCATTCCAAATATGGTATCTCCATCTTTCAGCGTTATGTCGGCAGGGGGAGAAGTGTCGTACTGGTCCTGGAATTTCCCGAGAAATGCTCCAAGATTCAAGTCGGGTCTAAGGAGGAACTCCTTATCCATTTCATGGATGGCTATGGGAATACCGTAGGTTTCCTTCATCAACCTGTTTCCCGATATGTGGTCCCAGTGGCCGTGGGTATTGATGATCACGATGGGTTTCAGATTTTCATTTTCTATGAAGCGAATCACGCTCTGCCTCACCACCAAATCGGTGGGGTCGATTATGGCCGCTTCCCCTTTTTCGTTGTACACCACATATGTGTTCGAATTGAAGAGGGGATGGCTGTATTTCTTCCAGTTCAGCACAGGTTAAATTTTACAGCAAATTAACATAAGATAGGAAGTTATGCTATCGGTTCGATTGGGGACCGGGTTCTTCTGCCCCGTCTCTTTGAAGTTCTTCGAAAAGACCGAATACATCCGGCCTTTATAATTTACAGGCTCATGAAGGTGCAGTTGAACGAAGAGACTTTTAAGAAGCTGCTGGACCGGGTCATCGAATACAGGGATAGAATTCTCATAGGAACGGCGGTAGTGGTGGTGGCCCTCGTTGCCCTCGTGTATTACAACAATACGCAGAAGAGCAAGATAGCAGACAGTGAGGTGCAGTTCGTGCAGGGCTTTTATGCCCTTCAATTCGGTGATACTCTGAATGCTCCGGCTCTTCTTCTCAGGGTGCATAACGGGGCAAAGAATTCCAGGATCGGTTCCTATGCCGGTCTCACGGTCGGGATTTACTACTATCAGACTGGAAAGTCGGACATGGCCCGTCAGGTGGTGGATGCATCCAGGAAGCTGGACAGGCTTTCGAAGGCCACAAGGGAACTCCTTTTGAGCGACATCGCTCTGGATCGGGGTAATGTGGATGCGGGAGTGAAGAAGCTGGATTACAGGAGCGGTTTTAAGTCCATCGACGAGTATCTGCTCTACAGGAAGGCCAGAGTGCTTATGGCTATCGGCAGGAATAAAGAGGCCGTCAGGATACTGGAAGATCTGAGGGAGAATGGAGAGTATTTCTCCAGAGCTGCCGCGATGGAACTGGGGCTTATCGGAAGCAATGTTTTTTGAGGCAACAAAGTTGAAACTCATTTCTATTCTGTCTTACATCTTCCCCTTCGGATTTATCAATGTTTATTTCATGGATGGGATGGAGGATGAGGTCCTCCGATTCCACCTCGTGCAGGGATTTGTCTTGAATCTTCTGTACTTTCTTTTTATAATTTTTTACCTTATGGTGAAGCTCTTTGTGGGGAGCGTGCCCGTGGTGGGGTACCTGGCCAATATAGTGGGCATGGTTTTACTTGGAGTGGTTATGTATTTTACCTTCAGGGCTGTATTGGCGGTTGCCTCTGAAGAGGTGTGGCGTGCTCCGCTCGTGGGTTTCCTGGTGGAAACTTTGAATAAATAGTGTAACATTTTGAAGGAGGGGAAGAGAAAAATGTTCCTTAACGAGAGATTTTCGGACGATGCGAAGAGGGCCATTCTGGTGGCCCGGGAGGAGGCAATAAGGAGAGGTAGCGGTCAGATAGGAACAGAACATCTTTTGCTTGGACTCCTTAATGTGGAAGATGGAACTGCTGTGGCCATCCTTACCAATCTCGGAGTGGATCTGGAGGAGTTGAGGCGGACCATAGAGAGTTCACTTCACAACATCCGCGAAGAGAGGCGTTCCGGCGGCAGGGAGATTCCCCTTAATACCTCCGCAAAGCGGGCTTTGACCAATGCGGTGGAGGAGGCCAGGAAGATGGGGGCCCAGCTTACGGATACGGGCCATATACTCCTGGGTCTCGTCAGGGACAGGCGCTCTGTGGCCGCACAGATTCTGGAGAATTTTGGTCTCGGATACGACACCCTGAAGGACGAAGCGTACAGGCAGTACGACATGAGGGGAAGGCAGAGGCCTCCGAGAAGATTCCACTTCGAGGAAGAGGAGACCTCCGGACCCCAGCCCCCTGCTTTCAGTTCTCCCAAGAAGTCCAGAACCACAAAGGTGCTCGATTCCTTTTCCACGGACCTTACACAGCTGGCGCGGGAGGGAAAGCTGGATCCCGTAATCGGAAGGGATAAGGAAATCGAGAGGGTTATACAGATACTCTCCAGGAGGAAGAAGAACAATCCCGTCCTTATTGGGGAGCCCGGTGTGGGAAAGACTGCTATAGTGGAGGGGCTTGCTCAGAGGATAGCCAGGGGAGATGTGCCGGCCCCTCTCAGGAATAAGAGGATTCTGGCTCTGGATCTTGCGGCCCTCGTGGCCGGGACTAAATACCGCGGACAGTTCGAGGAGAGGATAAAGGCGGTCATAAATGAGGCGGCCAATTCTCCCGATATCATACTCTTCATAGATGAGCTCCACACGATGATCGGAGCCGGTGCTGCTGAAGGGGCGCTGGATGCTGCCAACATACTCAAGCCCGTTCTTGCCCGCGGTCAGGTCAGGATAATAGGGGCCACCACGCTGGAGGAATACAAGAAGTACATAGAGAAGGATGGAGCCCTGGAGAGGAGATTCCAGCCGGTCATGGTGGAGCCTCCATCTGTGGAAGATGCCATAAAGATTCTCAGGGGTCTTAAGGAGCAGTATGAGGAATTCCACGGTGTTTACTATACGGATGAGGCGATAGAAGCTGCGGTGAGGCTTTCGGAAAGATACATACAGGACAGGCACCTTCCGGATAAGGCTATAGATGTCCTCGATGAGGCCGGTGCAATGGTTAAACTTCAGAAGAAGATCAGGGACCCGAGGGTGGAAGAGCTGGAAAAGGAACTCGAACTGGTTCAGAAGAGAAAGGTGTTTGCAATAAGGCAGGAAGACTATTCGAGGGCGGCCCAGCTTTACACCAGGGAAGAGCAGTTGCTCAACGAACTGGAAACCCTGAAGATGAGCCTTAGCAAAGAGCACATGAGGGTTGAGGAGGAGGACATTGCCCGTGTGATTGCCCGCTGGACCAACATCCCCATTACCCAGCTTACCACGGATGAGGAGAAGAGGCTTCTGCGCATGGAGGAGGAGCTCTCCAGATACATAATCGGACAAGATGAGGCCATAAAGGCCCTTGCGAAGGCCATAAGGAGGAGCAGAGCCGGTATCAAGGACCCCAGGAGGCCCATAGGGTCTTTTGTGTTCCTGGGGCCCACCGGTGTGGGTAAGACCGAACTTGCGAAGCAGCTGGCCCGCTTTATGTTCGGCTCGGAGGATGCCCTTATCCGTATCGATATGTCGGAGTATATGGAAAAGCACAATGTGTCCAGGCTCATCGGTTCTCCTCCGGGATATGTGGGATACGAGGAAGGGGGACAGCTCACTGAGAAGGTCAGGCGCAAGCCCTATTCCGTGATACTTCTCGATGAGATAGAGAAAGCCCACCCGGATGTGTTCAACATACTCCTTCAGGTTCTGGAGGATGGGATACTGACCGATGGGCTCGGGAGAACGGTCTCCTTCCGCAATACGATCATAATCATGACATCCAACATCGGGGTCAGACAGATCAAGGAGGCAAAGACCCTTGGTTTTGCAAGGGAAACGAGAAAATCTCTGGACTTTGATGAGATGAAAGAATTCCTGGTTAACGAATTCAGGAAGCTGGTATCTCCGGAATTCCTCAACAGGCTGGATGAGATTATAGTCTTCAGGCCTCTGGATAAGGAGGACCTCTATCGGATAGTGGAGGTGATGCTCAGGGAGTTGAGGGAGCGCCTCGCGGAAAGGAATATACATCTGGAGCTCTCGGATGCCCTGAAGAGGAAACTGGTTGACGACAGCTATGATCCCGAATACGGGGCCAGACCCCTCAGAAGAGCCATACGGAAATTCATAGAGGAGCCCATCAGCGAGGCCATCATACGGGGAGATGTAAAGCCCAATACGAGAGTTCTGGCGGATATAGACGAGAGGGGAGAGGTTGTATTCAGGACAACAACACCTTCTACATATTAAAAAGGAGGAAGGGAAATGAGCGAAACGAAAGATTTCGTCAGAGGCGGTGAGTTCCTTGTAAGGGAATTTTCCACTTCGGAGGTGTTTATCCCCGAAGAGTTCAACGAGGACCAGAAAATGATGGGGCAGGCTGCCGAAGATTTCATGCTCAAGGAGGTTATGCCCCACGATGAAAAGATAGAAAAGAAGGACTACGAACTGCTGAAGACCCTGCTCAGGAAGGCGGCGGAGCTGGGGTTCACCGGAATCGAAATACCCGAGCAGTACGGGGGACTCGGTCTGGATAAGGTATCCACGATGATCATAGGGGAGAAATTCTCCATGCAGAGCTCTTTTGCAATAACCTGGGGAGTGCAGATTGGTATAGGCTCCCTTCCCATAGTTTACTTCGGAAATGAGAAGCAGAAGTCGGAATATCTTCCGAAGGTGGCCGCTGCCGAAATCTTTGGGGCCTATGCCCTGACTGAGCCCTGCTGTGGCTCGGATGCCCTGGCTCTGAAAACGAAGGCTGAACTGGTGGAGGAAAATGGTGAGAAGTACTGGCTCATCAACGGGAGCAAGATGTTCATAACCAACGGGGGCTTTGCCGACTACTTCATCGTCTATGCGAGGACCTATATAAACGGAGAAGAGAAAGGAATAAGCGCATTTATCGTTCCTCGCAATGCAGAGGGGTTCGAGGTTGGAAACGAATTCGACAAGATGGGGATGAGGGGTTCATCCACTGTGCCCCTGTTCTTCGAGAATGTAAAGATTCCCTACGAGAATCTCATATACGAGGTTGGTAAGGGTCATTATATTGCTTTTGGAATCCTGAATATCGGCCGTTATAAGCTGGGTGCTTCCTGTATCGGTTCTTCCAAGTATGCCGTGCGGGACGCCATAAAGTACGGGAAGGAGAGAACTGCATTCGGCAGGCCCATAGTGGAATTTGAGATGATTCGGGAGAAGATTGCCAATATAATCTCCGGCATATATGTGGGAGAGAGCGCTGTTTACAGGACTGCCGGCTATATGGACAAAGTCCTCAAGGGGGATCTTTCCGGCGATGAATCCATGAAACTCATAGGGGAGTACGCCATAGAGCATTCCATAATCAAGATAGCAGGTTCGGAAATCCTCGACTATACGGTGGATGAAGTGGTGCAGATTTACGGTGGATATGGTTATACCGAGGAGTATCCCGCCGCAAGGTACTATCGCGACAGCCGTATCAACAGGATATGGGAAGGGACCAATGAAATAAATCGCCAGGTAATCGTCGCCATGATAGAGAGAAAGGCGCGCAAGAATCAGCTTCCCATAATACAGAAGGCCCTCGAGTTTGCCAATGAACTCATTTCCTACATGCCAGAGACCCCCGGTGCTGGCTTCCTCGAGGCCGAGAAGCAGATGGTGGATATCTTCAAGAAGGTGTTCCTCATGACGGCTGGACTGGCTGTTCAGAAGTTTGGCGAAAATCTCCGGGAGAAGCAGATTGCTCTGGAGAGCGTTGCCAATATTGTCATAGAGACCTACCTTGTGGAAAGTGGACTGCTGAGGGCTCTCAAGCTCAAAGAGATGGGCGATGAAAAGAGGGCCAGCGATGCCGCTGAACTGCTCAAATATTACATGTTCCATGCCATCAAGAATGTGGAGAAGGAGGCCACCAAACTCATCGTGAGCGCCCTTGAGGGTGATGAGCAGAGGATGACCCTTGCGGCCCTCAGGAAGCTCTTTAGGTGGTACGAGTATCCCAACTACAACGACCTGCTCAACAGCATTGCTCAGAAGGCCATCGATTACGAAGGCTATTATATGAATGTGGTGTAATTTCGGGGGCTCTGCCCCCCTTATCGTTCTTTAAAATTTTTCCGTTGCGGGAGTGGCGGAACTGGCAGACGCGCCAGATTTAGGATCTGGTGCCCTCGCGGCGTGTGGGTTCGAGTCCCACCTCCCGCATTTCCTCTAAACTTTCCCCATGAAAAATAAACTCCTGGTCTTCGATTTCGATGGGACCATAATCAACACTTCTCAGGCCCTTACGATGGCTATAAACGAGATTCTCTCGAGATATGGACTGCCTCCGGTGGATGTCAGGGAGGTCAAGAGGGCTGTGGGCGGGGGAATCCAGTCAACTCTTCGGAAGTTGTTCGGGCAGAAGTATCATGAGGGTCTGGTGGAGGAGTTCAGGGCCCTGTATCCCGAATATCTCGAGACCCATGTGAGGGTTTATGAGGGAATGGATGAGGCTATAAGAGGGCTTTACGAAAGCGCTTATAAGATGACTATTTTGAGCAATGGTTCTACTCCCTTCATGGAAAGAATGCTGGAGAAGTTCGGACTTCGGGAATACTTTCATCTTATAGTTGGTATCGATAAAGGCTTCCCCCCAAAGCCCGACAGAACAGCCCTCCTCTACATCATGGAGCTTATGAATAGTTCCCCTGCATACACGGTTTTTATAGGGGACAGCGAGTACGATATAATGACTGCCCGAAATGCTGGGGTGAGCGTAATTTTCGTCACCTGGGGATATGGTGAGAATATAGGGGCTGATGTTGAGGTTGAAAACCCCTATGAGCTTCCTGATGTGGTGAATTTGCTTTTCAGGGAAAAAGAGGGAGCTTTATAATTTTCCCATCCTCGATTTATACAAACAGGGGGTAGAAGAAAGGGAAAGTGAAAGGGGTTAACAAGGGGGCACCTTATCCCTTCGGGGAGGGTGAGCAGGTGGAAAGAGACAGAGGAAGTCGGAAAAAGGGGATGAATTG
>JALSOK010000121.1 GCA_026986535.1 Caldifarciminota bacterium | reverse complement strand
GGCTATGATTTTCCCCTCCCCATTGACCAGAACGGCTCCAACGGGAAACTCCCCCTTCTCCAGGGAGCGCCTGGCCTCCTCTATGGCGATATCCAGATATTTGTGCTCCGGCCTCATTCTTCTATTTCGAAGAGCTTTTCCCCCTGATTGACCAGGTCCCCCTCGAATCTGTAAATCCTGATGATGGTGCCGTCATGGGGAGCCTCGATAACCGTCTCCATCTTCATGGACTCTATGGTCATGATGGGCTGTCCCTTTCTGACCCTGTCCCCCTCCTTCACCTTAACAGAAGTAATCCTGCCCGTTATTGGTGAAGCAGTGGTACCGGACTCCTCTTCATCCTTCCCCTCCAGAGCCCTCTCGAAGACCTTCAGCATTCCCCGGTAGAAAAGATAGACCCTTCCCTTCTCCCGGTAAAGGGCGAATCTATGCCTGCCCGCCCTGAACCACCTGCCAAAGGCTTCATGGGAGGGTATATCCCCTTCGCCTACATCGTACACCCTGCCCCTTTCGTCCCTGAGCTTCACGGATAAAGGTTAAAGGCGGGGAGACCCGCCAGCGGATTACTTCCTTCTCCTCATATCCAGTTCATCATCCCAGATGAGGGGACTGTCGAACTTCGGTGCAGGGGCACCCGGTGCCTCCTCCACAGAAACACCATACTTCCAGTCCGGAGGGCATATAGCGATATAACGGGCATATCCACCAACGCCCCCCATGGGCTTTGCGAAACCGATGGCGATGAGACAGCCGGCCTCCGGAACTTTCCACAGATTGGCCACCCCCTCTGCCTGAGCATACCCATGATGCATAAGCCAGTATTCCCCCTCGAGATTGGGGGTGGTATCGGTGTCCAGAGGCTCATGACCGTGAAACAGTATATGCCTCTTCTCATGGAGAAACTTCAGGGCTTCGAGGGATACACCGGGGAAAGGCTTGCGGGCAAACCTCTCCTTCTTTGCCTGAAAATCCGGATCACCGGGCATGGGCCACAGCCTGCTCCAGTCGGAGCGGACCATCACCACCGACCCCTCCGGAATCTTTCCGTGCTTCTTCTCCCATTCGAGGATATCGGAGACCTGAAGATGATACCCGGTGTCCTGCCTGACCTTCTCAGAAATATCTATGACCACCAGGGGCCTTATGGTATATGTGGGAGGAAGTTCATCTATGGTCGCATAATAGGGGTCCCAGTGGGCAGGAGGATCCAGCTGGGTCCCGTACTGGTCCGTCGGGAGGTAATAGGCGTTGGCCACGAATCCGTGCTTCTCGTATGTGAATACTTCCCCCTTCTTTGCATAATCCCCCAGGTCTCTGCCCGCCTTTGCCGGGTAGAACTTTGCATTCCCGAATCCCGGCCAGACGGGCTGGTCGGGCATGAAAGCGTGGGTCAGGTCTATGTACTTGGCCTTTACAAAGTACTTCTGATATACATTCCACAGCTCATAACCGGTCTGGGCATGGCCCACACCCCATCCCCACGCAACAGCAAGCATTACAACAATCCATCTCTTCATGGTATCACCTCCTTCCTCTTTCGAATTTTAAAGGGTTTCAATGTGCCCATTTATGCACTGAAAACATAGGAAATTACCGATTACCACAGCCTTAACATTTAATCGGCTTAAACAGGAGGTGGGTTATGATCGGGATCCTTTTGATGGCATCGGTGGATGTGAAGGTGGGGGGTACCATGTACTCCTATCTGTTCTTCTGGCAGAATGTACTGGACACCGCGGCGGCCTACTCGGATAACCACTACTATGTGCACGCCGATATCTCCCTGGATGCCCGGTTCGATGATAAAGTCAGCCTGTACGCAATGATGGGGCTGTGGGGACCCTTCGGAATGCATCCCATAAGCGGAGAAGGGGTCGAGGGGTTCAGGGACCTGCACCTGCTCATCGGATGGCTCCGGGTGGACAACTTTCTTGGAAGCCCGGTGGGCATCTCCATAGGGAAGCACCGCATCCTGTACGGAGGGAATGGTCTGGTGGCCTTCGATGGAGGAGAGGATGGAGCATGGGGTATAAAGTTATTCCAC
>JALSOK010000120.1 GCA_026986535.1 Caldifarciminota bacterium | reverse complement strand
TTATGGGGCTGGATGAGGGCTGGATCCAGTTCATAGAGGACAGGCCCGGACACGATTTCAGATATGCTCTGGACACTTCGAAGATACGCTCCCTGGGATGGGAACCGGAAATCCCCTTCGAGGAGGGTCTACGAGAGACGGTGGAATGGTATATCGACCATAGGGACTGGCTCATGCTAAAGTATTCGGAAGTATCCGGATTCGTCAGGAAGTGGCGGGAGAGTGCTTTAAAATTTTTTAATAAACATAAGTAAAAGGAGGTAGGAGTATGAAGAAGTTCATAGGCGTGGCTCTGCTGGCTCTCGTGATGGCGGGATGTCAGCAGGGGGGTCAGAGTGTCCAGGACATACAGGATTTGAAGAACAAGGTGTCCCAGATAGAACAGACCCTCAACGATATTCAGAACAAGCTGGCCGAGCAGGAGAAGATGGCTGCTGAGGCTCCCAAGACCGGAGAGGAGGTGGTAAAAGCCGTTGCTGAGCTTCAGAAGAAGGTGAGCGGTCTCGAGAGCAAGGTGAATGCCCTGCAGAACGAAATCAATAAGATCAAGCAATCCCTTAAAGCAGTCGGTGGTGGAAAGAAGAAGTAAAAAGGAGGTGCAAAGATGAGAAGAATAGGCATTGCTCTTGGAGCCGGTGTGGTTGCATTCATACTTGCATCCTGTGGGACCACAGAGCCCACGGCAACCCTTCCGGCCCCCGAAGTTACAGTGGCTGTTGCCGATAGTGGAGTGAGCCTGGTCCTGTCCTGGAGCCCCGTGGATGGGGCGAAGGGATATAAGGTGGAGTGCGATGGACAGGTTATAGCTGACCTTCCCGACACGGCCACCATGTATAAAATCAACGGAAATGAGTATGTATGCAAGAATGTGAAGCTGAGGGGATACGATAACAAGGGCAATATGGGAGATGCCTACGAAAAAGACCTCACCATGCACGAGACAAACCTCACCATATACAGCACGGACGATACCATTGCCACCAATCCCTCCTGGGTAAAGATAGACTTTACCAACTTCATAGTAAGCCCCATTACTCAGGGTAATGTCGATACCACTGCAAATAATGTTGGGTACTTCGTATATTACTACGATGATGTCCTGGGCATCAGGTATTTCAAGGATGCCAGTCAGACCTCTGTTGGTCAGGCAAAGGTGGAAATTGCATTCACCGACCCCACCACGGATGTTCTCGCTCCTTCCACCGGTTATTCTCTGATGAGCGCGGAGGTGAATACCGGGGACAGGTTCATCTTCTGGGCCGATGATGTCAACAATGGTACCTACGGGGCCTTCGATGAAGCGGACAACTTCGGTGTGATCAAGGTGAACTCCGCAAGCGGGACAGAGGCCAACATCACCGTCTATATCCAGAAGGTGGGCGGTCTGCGCTGGGTGAAGGAGTAAATAGCAGTTCCTGTGGGCGGCTTCGCCGCCCCTTGAATTTTCACCGGTATCCCTTTAAAATTTGAATGATGAGAAAGGTTTTGAGGTTTCTGTTCGTCTTCCTTCTCTCGTTCTCCTTTGCCAGTGCCGCCGTTTCCCTAAATGTGGAATCCAGTATCGTGAGGGCTGGTGCTCCCGTGGTCATAAGGGCTGAGTCCACGAGTCCCTCCGAGCTCATCATATTCGACAGGGCGGGGCGCCCGGTTTACAGGGCCACCGTCTATGGGCGCTCTGTGATCAACTACTCGTTCACAGAGAGGGGTGTGTATATCGTGCTCCTGAGGGATGCTTTCCATAATGTCAGGAAGGTTATCCTGGTGGTTCCCGGCTGATGACCCTCATCCTCCCGTTCGTCTATTATTCCGGACTCACTGGATGGAATCTGTATCTTTACTTCTTTCGCCGGTCCACTGCTGTAGTTCTGGATGGGAATCTCCATGAGCACGATTTGGTATTTTCCGTGGGAGATAACATGAGGCTCCGGTATTCCAGGGGGTCGGGAATTTCTGAGATGGAGATTCGCTTCCTGAATGTTCGGGTGGATTATCTCTATCCCCAGGGATTTTACGCAGTAATGGGGGGAATTTACACCAGTGGGCTGGAGGCCTTTCTGGGCTTTAGCTCCGAGTGGAAACCC
>JALSOK010000119.1 GCA_026986535.1 Caldifarciminota bacterium | reverse complement strand
GGAGGAGGTTCCGGAGGATCCTGACTTCACCATCCCCATAGGGAAAGCAAAACTGCTGAAGGAAGGGAAGGATGTGACCCTGATTTCCTATGGGTATATGTCCCATGTTGCCCTCTCTGCTGCCAGGAAGGCTCAGGAGGAGGGAATAGATGTGGAAGTCATAGACCTCAGGAGCATTCTGCCCTTCGACAGGGATGCGGTGCTGGAGAGCGTCGCCAAAACCGGCCGACTGGTTCTCCTGAACGAGGCTCCCAGGATTCTCTCCTTTGCATCCGAACTTTCTGCATTCGTCAGCGAAAGGGCCATAGAGTACCTTCTGGCTCCAGTAATTCGCGTTACCGGATACGATACCCCCTTCCCCTACGCTCAGGAGAAATGGTACATGCCCGATGAATTCAGGGTTCTCAGGGCCATAAGGAAAGTTATGGAGTGGGACTGAGGGCTGTATGCGGCTGCTGAACTGGTTTTTACTCCTTGTACTCCTCATAATGGGTGGTCTGGGGTATTACTTCTATTACACCGACTATTTGCCCCTGAAGAAGGCCTTCAGGGATCTACAGGAGGAGAATCTGAAACTGGTGAAGATTGCCGGGGGATCCCGGCAGGTGCAGGAGAATCCACAGGAGCATGTTCAGAGGATCGTTATACAGACGGATAAGATATTCCGTCCCGGAACGGACCAGCTGACCGGTTATGGAAAGAAGTATCTGGACGAGCTGTATTCGGAGCTGGAGAAGAAGGGCTTCAAGGAACTCCGGATAGAGAGTCATACGGACAGCATTCCCGTTCAGACCAAGAGGGACAAGTATCCCACCAACTGGGAACTTGCTGCCCACAGGGCCACGGAAGTGGTCCGGTACTTCATAAGCAGGGGGGCGCCCCCCGACAAACTCGTGGCCGTATCCTACGGCGATAGCCGGCCGATTGCCCCCAATTCCACCAGCGAGGGCAGAAAGCAGAACAGGAGAATAGAAATCGTAATAGTCCGTTGAGCATCTGCCTCCTCTGAAGCCGTTTATCCTCAGGTCTCTGTAGTGGGGTGGTATTTTTGCCCGACTTTTATCAGGTCTCCTGTATGGGTCAAGGGATGCCAACTTTATACTTTTCGGCATCTATGATAAAGAAGGTTCTGAAATTCGAACTGGTCGGCGACAGGGAAAAAATAGTGGACATACTGAGGGATTTAAAGGAAGCCGGCATAGTGCACATAGAGGAGTATCCAAAGAAGTACAGGGAAGCCGACATAAAGCTGCCCGATGAGGAGCTCTACCGGAAGGGAAGGAACTATCTGAACGATCTGGAAAGCCTCCTTGGAAGCAGATTTCCCAGACACGATACCCTTGTGGATATAACCGAAGAGGACATAGAGTTCCTGAAGGAGCAGCTGGACAGGGCCAGGGAGCTCGTTGCAAAGAGGGAGGACCTCCTTACAAAAATCGAATTGATAGAGCCTTACTTCAGGGCTCTTGAGCAGATACTTTCCAGGGGGGAGCCGGATCTCATCGTGGTTGTCCCCAGAGGGGACAGGGAAAACTGGAAGAAGGTTCAGGAGCGCATCCGGCAGGAGGCTCCTGCTCTGGAATCCACTATTGTTCAGCTGGATTCGGGCCGTATGGCTGTGGCCCTCAGGGTGGGGCGTCTCGCCCTGGAAAAAGTAAGGAAAATAATAGAAGAGAGCGGATTTCTCCTGCTCAAACTCCCCTCCGATTACGAGGGACTGGGTTTGAGGGAGGCTTTCGAGAAGCTCAGGATAGACTACTACAACCTCAGGGGACAGCTCTTCAAAGTGGAGAAGGACATAAGGGACTTCTTCGAGAGCATAAAGGACAGGGTTTCCCGAATAAAGACCAGCGTTCTGGACAAATTCGAGGATGTCAATGTCCTTAGGAAGTACTCCGCATATACGAAGTACGCCTTCTTCATGAAGGGCTGGGTTCACGAAGAGGATCAGATGAGGCTCCTGGACATTCTGGAGGGCAAGTATCAGGGGCATTACTTCATAAAATTCGACAGGCCTGTTATCGCAGAGTACGAAAAGGCCCCCGTGAGCCTCAGGAATCCGGGCCTCTGGAAGCCCTTCGAGGTCCTTCTGGACTTCTTCCAGTACCCGAAGTATGGCACGATAGACCCCACATTCTATCTCTGGTTCTTCTTCCCCGTGTACTTTGGATTTATGCTGGGTGATGCGGGATATGGTCTCATACTTTTGATTTCTCTCCTCTTCTTCAGGTGGGCCAATCCCGGCAATAAGGTGGTGAGGGATTTTACCACCGTTTACCTGTGGGCGGCTGTCTTCACCATCTTCTTCGGGATTCTCTACGGTGAATTCTTCGGGGAGGTGCTTGTAAAAGCGGGTATAGTCAGTCCCATAATCCACAGGACCCACGATATAAATCTCATTCTGGCTCTGGGAATCGGGGCCGGTGTGGTTCAGGTGCTCCTCGGATTCCTCCTTGGAATCATTAATGGATTGAGGCTCAGGGACAACCATCATGCCCTGTTTAATCTGTTCAACTTCCTGGGCGTTGCCTCTCTGTTCTTTTATGCCCTTCATTATTTGAAGATGCTGATCCTTCCTTCCCCCCTCGACATCGTTCTGCTGGTTGTTCTGCTGATTTCTGCCATTGCGGTGCTTAGATTGCATGGTCCGGTTGCTCCCATAGAGCTGGTTTCCTCTGTCGGGCATATAGTGAGCTTTGCACGACTGAGCGCTGTTGCTATCGCCTCTGCCATACTGGCGGACCTGCCCGCCCGATTCTTCGAAATGCTTCCCTGGCCCGTGGCGGGCCTTGTGGTGGGTTTGCTGTTTCATGCAATAGCCTTTATTCTGGGAATAATGGACCCCACGATACAGGGGCTCCGTTTGCAGTTCGTGGAGTTCTTCACGAAGTTCTTTGAGGGAACAACAAAGGTGTTCAAACCGCTGAAAAAAGGAGGGTTGAACTATGTTTCGTAGGATCGCCCAGATGCTGGCAATAGCTGTGGCACTGTTGGTGATGGTTGGCTTTGGCTTTGCCGAGGAGGCTGCTGCCGCCGGTAAGAGCTGGGGTTATTATGTGGGTATCGGACTTGCCATAGGTCTTTCTGCTATCGGAACCGGAATAGCCCAGGGCAGGATTGGTGCTGCGGGTGTGGGTGCTATCGCGGAGAACAGGGAACTGGTGCCCACTGTGCTCCTGCTGGTCGTTATTCCCGAAACCCTGGTCATATTCGGTTTTGTCGTTGCAATGATTCTTCTGGGTCAGTAATATGCAGTTGATTGGAAGATTAGAGAATATAGTCCTTAAGGGTGCCAGAAGAGAAGCAGATAAGATTCTGGAGGAGGCGCGTCGGCGTGCCTCTTCCATCGTAGAAGAAGCCCGGCAGAAGGTCCAGTCCATACTGGAGTCTTACGATAAGAGGGCCCGCAGGTGGATAGAGCTGGAGCGCCAGAGACAGCTGGGTCTTGCACAGCTGAAGGTTAACGAGGCTTATCTGAAGGCGGAGCATGAGGTCCTCGCCCGTGTCTTCGATGGGCTGGAGGAGGAGGTCAGGCGCAGGCTCCAGTCTCCCGACGAGTACAGGGTCTATATGAAGACCATACTGAAGGAGATTTTGGAAGGCAGTCACTTCGAAAAGCCCGTAGTAAAAGTCAGTCCATCGGATGAGCCGCTTGTAAAGGAGCTTCTGCGGGAGATTGGTATCGATGCCCGGGTGGAGGGGGATGATTCGGTGGAGATGGGTGCAGTGGTGGAGGATGAGGAGAGGGGTTTTGTTATTTACAATACGCTCCAGACCAGGATGGACAGGGTCAGGCGCATTGTATCCGAGGAAATAAGGAAGTTCTGGGAGGGGTAAATTTTCCCCTTCCATTAAACTTTTTTCATGTTAATTCACCTGTTTCTCCTCATACCAATAGAGAGGTACTTACAGATTTCGGCTGCATGGGGTCCGGATTTCTCCCCCGATGATTCAACTCTCCTTTATATGACCAATCTGACGGGTGAAGCCCAGGCCTGGATGAAGCCGATGGATGCATGCCCCCTCAGGGTAACTTTCGAGGCGGAGCCCATCAACTATGCCCTCTTTCATCCCGTGAAAGACTGGATCCTGTTCGATATGGACAGGGAGGGGACCGAGAGAAACCAGCTGTATCTCTATTATCCCGAAACTGGAGAGGTGGACAGGCTTACCCCCGGCGACAGCGTAATATACAGATTTGGTGATTGGTCCCCTGATGGGCGGATTATATACTATTCCAGCAACGAGAGGAACGGAAGGGACTTCGATGTATTCGCCATGGATTTAGATAGCAGGGGGGTCCGGGAGATTCACAGGGGCAGGGGTTATGTGGGAGTGTCTTCCGTATCTCCCACCGGAAGATACCTGGTCCTGTACAGGTACAGCTCCAATGTCAACAGTGACCTCTATCTGCTGGATTTGAAGGACAGCAGTCTCAGACATATAACACCGCACGAGGGGAATGCAGTATTCAGGGATGTGAACTGGATTCCGGGCGATTCTGGATTCTTCCTCCTGACCGATAGGGGAAGGGATTTCTTTTACATTGCCTATTATGACCTTCGGAGGGATACGATTATTGCCTACAGGGATTTCGAATGGGATGTGGAGAATATAGCCCTTTCGAGGGACGGAAGGTATCTTTATTACAGCATAAACGAACACGGCTATTCCAGGGGCTATGTCCTGGATCGGAACAGCGGAAAGGTGAAGAAGATTCCCTTAAAGGATGGTGTTCTGTCCTCCGGTGTATTTTCCCACGATTCGAAATCCATAGCCCTTGTCTATTCTTCTCCTGTGAAGAATGCGGATATTTACCTTTATTTTCCCTCCAGGGATTCTCTGGTGCAGATAACGAACAGCCCAACGGCCGGTATTCCACCCTCCACCTTCAGGCCGCCCCGTCTCGTGTCCTATGAGAGCTTCGATGGGACCCGGATATACGGTTTTCTCTATACCCCCGATGGCCCTCCCCCTTATCCCACCATCCTCTACTTCCACGGTGGTCCGGAGGGCCAGACGAGGCCTTACTTCTCCAGGGTATTCCAGTTCTTCCTCTCGCGGGGATATGCCATCTTCGCTCCCAACATCCGGGGCTCCCGCGGGTATGGAAAGAAATTTCTGGCAATGGATAACGGTGCCCGAAGGTTCGATGCCCTCAGGGATGGAGAGTATGCATACAGGTTCCTCAGGGAGAAGGGTATTGCTTCGAAGGTTTGCGTTATGGGGGCCAGTTATGGGGGATATATGACTCTTGCCATGCTGGCCTTCTATCCCCATCTATTCGACTGTGGTGTGGATATCGTGGGCATTTCCAACTTCCTGACTTTTCTTCAGAATACGGGCCCGTGGAGAAGGAGGCTGAGGATTGCCGAGTATGGGGATCCGGAGAAAGACAGGGAAGTACTGGTTCGGCTTTCTCCATACTACAGGGTGGATTCCATAAGGGCTCCCCTTCTGGTTATCCATGGAAAGAACGACCCCAGAGTGCCCTACACGGAGGCGGAGCAGATAGTAGAAGCCCTGAGGAAGAGGGGGGTGCCCGTCGAGTACCTCCTGTTCGAGGATGAGGGGCATGGTATCGCGAAATTGAAAAATCGAATAATGGCTTACAGGAAGATAGAGGAGTTCTTCGAGAAATATCTCCGGGGCATGCATTAAAATTATAAAACTTACTCAAAAAATAGGAAATAACAGGAGGTGAAATTATGGCGAACCTTACACTTGCAGAGCAGTACACTCTGAGGGCATGGACCGGCAGGGTCGTGGGTGAGGTTCTGTCGGAGGTATACGGTGTGGATACCCTGGGTATCGTTACCAATAAGACCTTTATCTGCTCCAGCCTTGTGGGCGGGATAGAGGCGGCGTTCCTCTCCCGCAGAGGCGGTCTTTCCCGCGTAGTGACTGCCATAACCGAAAGTCCGGATGATGCGGAGAAGGCCGTGGAGGTTCTGAAGGATGTGGACTTCATTATGCTGGCCTATGGTGGCGAAGCCGATGGCCCCACGAATAAGGCGCTGACGGAGGCATTCCTGAAAGCGGCGGCCAGGGCTGGGCTCCGTGCCGATTACTTCTTCCATGTCAGGATATGGGTACCGGGATTCGTAAAGGAGGTGATTTCCTCCAGCAGTGAAGTTGCAGAGCATCTGGAGGAGAAGAGCAACGGTACCTTCACCTTCGACCTGGATAAGGGGCTGTTCATCTTCCACTCCGTGGATGTGGAGAAAGGGAAGATTATCACCGAAGCCATAATGAATGTGCCCCTTACCCATGAGCATCTGGACCTGCTGAAGAGATCCCTGTAAATCCCGATTTTGACCGGGTTTCTCCCGGTCATCTTTTCCCAATCATAATTCATACAAAGTTAATTGGTTTTTGAAGGAGCCGTTCCTGACGGTCATATTCTTCTCTATGTGTGAAGGAAATGCCTTTATAATTTAAACCGAAAATTCGTTTACTGGGATTGAAAGCAATTTAAATGGTTAAAGGAGGTTGGAATATGATAGCAATAGACAGGATAGCAGGGATGGCGGATAAGTATGTGGACCAGCTCTTCAACATAGGAATATTCACCACCAGGGACCTCCTCGTGAGGGCTTCCACCCGGGAGGGCAGGAAGACCATCTCTCTTCTTACGGGGATAGATGAGGATACAGTTCTCAGATGGGTGCAGATGGCGGATTTGATGAGGATCAATGGTGTTGGTCCCTTCTATGCCCGCCTTCTGGAGGAGGCCGGTGTCCGCTCTGTCGATGAGCTGGCGGCGAGCAATGACAGGGAGTTGTACCTGAAGATATCCCGTGTCAATGCCCGTCTCAGGATGGTGAAGAAGATTCCCACCATACTTCAGGTAAGGGACTGGATAAGGCAGGCCCGCAGAATGAGGAGCGTCATAGTATACTGATGCGTGCCCCGTACTAACGGGGCCTTTTCTCCAGTATGTCCGAAATCACTATGTAGGAACCCCCCGTTATTGTGGCCACGAGAAAAGATAGAGCTATTCCCTTCGCTGAGAATCCGGAAAACAGCAGGGTGGCGGCGATGAAGGTGGCAGAAAATATGTAGTTGTGCAGAAGGAATCTGTCGATCTTTCCGGATAGCCTCATGAGCGTCATCCTGAAGGAATAAATGCTGGATATGAGGAATGCCGTCGCAAATATGATGAGCAGGGGGTAGTATTTCACATACCGACTTGTGGAGAAGAGCTCTATGATCCACTTTCCTGCCAGCACTTCCATTACAAAGAGGCCGGTGGACAGGAGGAGGTAGGAGGGGAATACCACTTTTGCGGCCCTGTTTCCCCCCCTGCTCATGCGGGGAATGAGCCAGATCATGAAGCTGGAGAGAATCTGCCTGAAGAACCAGTCGATCCTTCTAATCAGGGTGAGTCCTGCCACATCTCCCGGTGATATGCGCTCCAGTATGATCCTGTCCCAGTAGCGCATTATGGGTGAGGTGAGTACGGATGCGAAGCTGTATAGGGTATATCGGAGGAAGGATTTGACTCCGGAAATCCTCCACAGGGGAGAGAGGATGAGTACTCCTCCGAGGAATGGGATACTGCTTGCAATCCCATATACCATGCCCACCCCTGTGGGGGAGCGGGGATGGGTGATGAGGAGTCCCAGAACGATAAGGGCAAGGGAGGTCAGATACATTGCATTTGCCAGATGGAACCTGCGGGCTGCCCGTGAATACGATACCAGGAGGCTTAATCCGGTGAAGGGCAGGAAGAAGACGATGAATGTGGAGGTACGGGGCTCCAGCAGGGCAATAAGGAGCCCCATTGCCGCGTAAAACAGGCTGAAGAGTATGAGTCCCATACCAAGGAGGGCCCTCGATTCTTCTTTCCGGGATTTGGGTACGAAGTGCTGAAATACAAGTTCCATCGCCACTGCAGGTATCGTTCCGGCGAACAGGACCAGGGCCTGGAAGTAGAAGAACTGATCAAGTACGGACTTATCCACCAGGAAGAACAGCACCTTTATATGGGCTGCACCCAGAAGCAGAACGGACACATGATACAGGCCGCTGATCCAGAATTTCCTCACTTTTCACCTACTGGATGGGGCTGGGGGGAACGAATACTTCATCCACCCGCGTTCTGTTCCCATTGTCGTCCACACCGCCCACCACATGAATTGTATTCCCATAGACGAAAGCTCCCAGGAAGGCGCGGGGAGTGGGTATTTCTGCCACTGCTTCCCATACATCGGTTGCGGGGTCGTACCGGAAGACCTGTGTGTTGATTTCTCCATTTTCCATTTCACCTCCGAATACATATATCAGTCCGTCGTATTCGACACATGCATGACCCCTGAGCCACAGGCCCAGCCTTGCCTTCTCCGACCATGTGTTGGTATTTATGTCATATACTTCCACAAGGTCGTTTTCACCACCGATGAGGTATATTTCTGTACCCACTGCAACCGCACACCCGTAGTCGTGGGTGTACAGACTGGGGGGTTTGCTAATGAATGTGTCGGAGGATGGGATGTAAACATAGTGTTCCTTACTGCCGTTCCCCGCCATTATATGGATTTCCCCTGCGGCGTGTGCGGCACTGCATCCGTATGTAGAATAGGGCATGGGTCCAATGTCGCTCCACGAGTCTGTGCCGGGGTCATACATGAATGCGAAGGAGGTGGGCCCGGCCGCATAGCCTCCGAATAGAAACACCCTGATGCCATCGAATGCAGAGCAGGAACTCTTCAGTGGTATGGGTATGCTGTCTATCTCCAGGGGGGATTTCAGCACATAATCCGTCCCGTCGAAATAAATGTTGGTATTCAGATAGTCCACGGAAGTGGAATCGCCTCCTATCAGATACCTTCCCGCTGTTGTGAAGTGGGATATGGGAAAGGGGAGCCGGGGCCCCTGCGACCACCTGGTTCCGAGGTCCGGAGTTCCGCAGGAGTACATGAGGACAATCATCCCGATCAGCAGGGTTTTCTTCCTCATGGAAATAATGTTAATGGGTATGGGAGAAGCCCGGGGTAGTCCAGGGTGTTTTACAATTTAAAAAATACAAAGCGGAAAATCC
>JALSOK010000118.1 GCA_026986535.1 Caldifarciminota bacterium | reverse complement strand
GCCCTGAAGGTTCAATTCGGATACATATGTTATCCGTTTCCTCTGGACCCTCCGGCGGGCAGGGGAATCCTGATTACCACCCCCTCCCTGTGGGGAGATGAACGGCTCAGGCAGATGGGCTTTACTTTGCCGCCCGACTCCATCACGATGAAGCAGGTGGCGTCCGCTGTGAAGAGGGGGGCTGTGGGGGCGGTTGTGCGGCCCGAATATGCGGAGCGCATAAGAAGGACTTTCGGAAAGAGATTGCTGCTTCTGGCTCCCGGTTCCCCTGTGGATGGGTACGATGTGGACTTCTGGCTCGAAGGAATGCCCACTTTCTTCAGCGGATGAGGATTTTGGTGCTCCTGCCCGGGCTTTTGAGTATATAGATTCCGGGCTTTATTGCTCCGTGTTTGATTACCTTTCTGTTGAACACCCTTGAGACCCTTCGTCCATCCGGGGAATATAAGGTACCATCTGTCAGGAAGAGGATGCCTCCGGCCATGTATCTGTAAAGAGGGATCTTTCCCGGATCTCCAGAATGGTTCTCCGGTTCGGTGGTCTGGAGATCATAGAGCAGTAATCTTCCGAAGGGGGCCATGTGTCCCGTCAGGGGATCCATCTCCGGTTCTATCGGAATATCTATGCTGTTTTCCCCTGTCTGGAGCCATTGTCCCCTGTAGGGATCATAGACGGATACGCCGGAGGGAATATAGGGGGATGATAGGGTTATGACCGTGGTGCCCGGCACTTCTCCTGCCAGGACTATACCGTGGTCGAAGTATCGTACATAAACGCCGCTTATGGGTGAATAGGCCCCCGTATCCAGGGGTTCCCCCGGGTCGTAGAAGTATATGCTGTCCCTCTCGTAGCTGTGGTCAAAGGGGGTTTCGGTATAAACCATGAAGTTCTCCAGCATGGCTATTGCATATCCGAAGTATATGGCATTCTTCGGTTTTTCCATGCGGTAAACGGGATATCCATCCAGCGTGTCCCCCGATGGAACGAAGCGGGGGGCGGCGTAGTTCATATAGATGAAACCCCGAAATCCATGGGGGCTGTATGTCCTGTAGTAGTCCTTGAGCATCTTCAGGTAATAAATCTGGTCCTCTATGGTTCCATCCGGATATGTGGTGCTCACCGGGTAATACACTGTTCGGGGTATAGCCGTGTATCCCAGACCCTCCACATACAGGGATTCTCCGAAGTAATCCTCGCTGACCGCATAACTCTCTGTCATATCGAAATCCACAACGGGCAGGATGTATTCTGCGCTCCTGAATCCCTGATTGGTTATGATTATTTTTCCAGAGCGGGATGCCAGGGAATCGTAGAAATCTGCCACTGCCTGCTGATAGATGTAATCCGGATGTCTGGAATAGTATGTATCCCTTACGAAGGTGTAGTCATCGGTCTGTATGAAGTCCCCACCTCCCCAGTCGAAGAACATCCCGTCGTAATCGAGGGAATCCATTATTCGACTCAGATACTCGATCCTCGCCTCCCTGAGGGTATCGAGGGCCATATCGAAGTAGTACTCCTCGCACCATCCGTAGGAGGAGCAGTGGGGAAACGGACCGGATGGATTCAGGGAGAGGCTGTCCCTGTTTGCATATACCCATGCCATAAAGGGTTCATCCGGGGCATATAGATAGTGGTACCCGGCGGGCATCCAGTCGTACAGCAGTATCGTCTCCACTCCCCCTTCCCGCAGCTGGTTCAGCAATTCCACCGGAGGCAGGTCTCCTATTCCTCCCACTTCCACCATTCTGAACCTGGACATCCACTGAATGCGGGTGCTGTCCGCGTCGGTGGTTCCGCTCACGAACCTTCCCCGTGCGGTGGGGATAACTGCGATTAAGATATGCAGGGCAGTGACCATTTTCTTCTAAGTGTTCAGCTAATTTTAAGGGGTCCGGAAGGAGCCCCCGATGTTGGAAAAATGTGGAAACCCCTTAAAATTTCCCTATGTCCGAAGGGAGATACGATGCTTCTGCGATAAAAATCGTCAGGGGACTGGAAGCAGTTCGCAAGCGCCCCGCCATGTACATAGGGGATATCGGAAAGCGGGGGCTCCATCACCTCGTGTTCGAGCTGGTTGACAATGCAATAGACGAAGCACTTGCCGGGTATGCCCGGAGGGTTGTTGTGACCATCCATGAGGACGGCAGTGTTTCTGTGGAGGATGATGGGAGGGGTATTCCCGTGGATGTGCATCCAGAGACCGGTACTTCTGCTCTGGATGTGGTCTTTACGACACTGCATGCCGGTGGAAAATTCGACAAAAAGGCCTATAAGATCTCCGGTGGGTTGCATGGGGTGGGTGCATCCGTGGTCAATGCCCTCTCCGAATGGCTGGAGGTGAAGGTAAAGCGCAACGGAAAGATATACTTCGTCCGCTACGAGAGGGGAGTGAAGGTCAGGGGTGTGGATGTCATAGGAGAGACGCAGGAGACCGGGACCCATGTCAGGTTCAAACCTGATCCGCAGATTTTCCGGACGACCGAATTCGATTACGATTACCTTGCGGAGAAGCTCAGGGACACGGCATTTCTGGTCCCGCAGGTCCGGATCGAGCTCCTGGATGAGAGAACGGGAAAGCACGAAGTCTTCCACTACGAGAACGGTCTGATAGATTTCATCGCCTTCCTGAACGAGGCCCGCACCCAGATTACCCCCACCTTCTACATGAAGGATTCCACATCCGAGGATGAGGAGGAATTCGTGGAGCTGGAAGTGGCCCTTTCCTATACCAGCGAGTACTACGAAACCATCCTTTCTTTTGCCAATACCATTCACACGGAGGAGGGGGGTACCCATGTCACGGGCTTCAGGTCCGCCCTTACCAGAGTTATAAACGATATAGGGAAGAAGTTGAATTTCCTCAAGGAGAAGGACGGGAACCTGTCGGGTGAGGATGTCAGGGAGGGGCTGGTGGCTGTCATTCATGTGAAGCTCCGGGATCCCATATTCGAGGGCCAGACCAAGACCAAGCTGGGAAACGATTATGTCAGGACTTTCGTGGAGAAATCCTTCTACCATCACTTCTACCGCTGGCTCGAGGAGAATCCGAAGGTGGCCCAGACCATAATCGAAAAGGCTCTGGAGGCCAGGAGGGCCCGCCTCGCCGCCAAGAAGGCCAAGGAGATAACCCGAAGGAAGAGTTTTCTCGACAGCGACACCCTTCCCGGAAAGCTGGCCGATTGTATCACGAAGGAGAGGGACAGGGCGGAGCTGTTCATCGTGGAGGGGGAATCCGCGGGTGGCTCTGCGAAGCAGGGGCGAAATCGCGAATTTCAGGCCATACTGCCCCTGAGGGGTAAGATCATAAATGTGGAAAAGGCCCGTCTGGACAGGGCCCTGAGCAATAGCGAGATACGGGCCATCATATCGGCAATTGGATGTGGCCTGAGGGACGAATGCGATCCCGAAAAGGCCCGCTACGGGAAGATTATAATCATGACGGATGCCGACATAGATGGCGCCCACATAAGGACCCTTCTGCTCTCCATGTTCTACCGCTACTTCTACAGGCTCATAGAAAATGGAATGGTTTACATCGCTCAGCCGCCCCTCTACAGGGTCCAGAAGGGAAAGAAGGTGCGGTATGCATACGATGAAGAGGAGCTGGAGAAGATTCTCCAGGAGTGGGGGGACGGTGTGCATATCCAGAGGTATAAGGGCCTGGGTGAGATGAATCCCGAACAGCTCTGGGAGACCACCATGGACCCCGAGAGGAGGGTCCTCAAGAGGGTGGAAATCGAAGATGCGGCCGAGGCGGACAGGCTCATATCCATACTCATGGGGAACGAGGTGGAGCCCCGCAGAAGGGTAATAGAGATGTACGCAAAGCAGGTCCGGGAGCTGGACATTTAGGGCGAAATCGCCCTTCCCCTTAAGCCGGTTTATACTTTTCTGTCAAAGGAGGGATTTGCTGAATGCCAGTTCAGGTCAGGTATGTGGAATTCATTCCCCACGAGCAGGGGGTGATAATCCGGGACCCCCTTGGACTTGTGGAGCCCCTCCTGGTTCCACCCGAAACCGCCATCCTCATCTTCACCATTGCCACTTCGGAGAGCAGGGAGGAGGTGAAGGAGAAGTTTGCACAGCAGACGGGCCTTCTGATAAAGGATGAGGACATTGATCGCCTCATCCAGCAGCTGGACGAATTTTATCTCCTGTACAACGAAAGATTCCTCTCCCGCCTGGAGGAAATAGAGAGGGAACTTCAGCGGCAGTCATTCAAGTACCTGGATGTTTTCTCCGACGAAGATTATCTGGATTTTCAGAGCGAGGTCCGGAAGCGGATGGAAAGCGTGGATACTGCTGGGGGTGGCGATTCCATTGCCGGCCTGCTGGTTCCCCACATAGACTACAATGTGGCCATGGACACATACATATCGGCATATTCCCTCATAGCCCGCTCCTCGAGGGATGTAATATTCATTCTGGGCGTGCCCCATTCCATGGCCCGCCTTCCCATGTCCATCCTCAACAAACCCTACCATGTATATTCCACAGTGGTCCATAACGAGGAGGAAATAATAGCATCCATAAGGAGCGCCCTCGATTTCGACCCCACAGGGGACATCCTTGCATTCAGGAATGAGCACTCCATAGAATTTCCCGTTGCATTTCTCTCCACCATAAAGTCGTCCCCATTCAGGATTGTACCCATAATCGTGAGCGAATCCGACAGACAGCGCCTTCAGGAATTCGCCGATGTTATAATGCGGGCGGTGGAGGGGCAGGAGGAGAGGGTCCTGTTTATATCCAGCGTGGATTTCAGCCATGTGGGTAAGAAGTTCGGGGATGCAGAGCCCTTCGACACATCGGAAGTGGACAGGACCTATCTGGACTACCTTTTGAACCTGCAGAACAATGAGGCATACGAGTATCTGGAGGAGCTTCAGAACTATACCCGGATAGATGGGCAGTATACCAATTACCTCTTCGTGGAGTTGATGAAGCGCATGGGAGCTTCGGGCAGTTTGATGGATTACAGAAAATTCGAGGAGAAGGAAACGGATTCCATCGTGACCTATGCAAGTGCAAGGTTCGATGTGGACTGATAGGTGGATTTATGCGGCTGAGGATAATGGTTGAAGTTCCCCGCCTTCCCATTCTGTACAGGCACCGGTTCATGAGCTTTATAAAGCGTATCGTTGAAACCGCGGATCCCGAATATTTCGAAAAATACTTCTCTGTGGAGCGCAGGCCAGCCCCCTATTCATTTGCCGTGCTTTTCCCCTCCACGAGATCAGCCCGCAGGGAATCCTTTCAGGTTTCTCCGGGATCCCGCCTCTTCGTCAGGGATATGGTCTTCTATATGAGGGGTCATGTTCGGTGGGTGATCACATCCCCTTTTGCGGACTTCATGGGACTGCTCGTGAAGGGGCTCATGAGATATAAACAGCATCCTTTCAACGATACGATTCGGATGGAGGTTGTCCGAATTGATATAGTGGAGGGGCCGCGGGTGGATTCGCACGAAGTTGTCCTCAGGTCCCTTTCCCCGGTGCTCGTAGAAGATGTGAGGCACCGACCCCTCCTTCCCGGCGACAGGGGGTTCGACAGGGAGCTCAATACCATAATGAACGGGGTTTTAAATGGCCTTCGGGGAGAGGGTCTGAAAAGGCCCCTTACCCTTATTCCCGAAGGGATTCGAAAGTCCGTCGTGAAGCACAAACTTGAGGGATTCTACAGGGGCTCGGGAAAGCCCTATATGTACTTTACGGGCTTCAGCGGGATTTTTCGTCTGAGGGGGCATCCGGAGGACCTCGGGTTCATCATCGAATCGGGACTCGGACTCCGGAGGGGGCAGGGATTCGGAACCCTCGAACTGGCCTGAGTTTCGGGCGTTAATAAATCGTCAACACTTCCGGTTTATAATTCTGTCATGAAGCTTTCACCGGCAGGATGGTTATACAATGCAGGCGTCGTGGGTTTTCTGCGGATTCTACAGTGGGGGGAGGATAGTGAGGAATTGCCCCGTGAGATATTGAGCAGTGGTCTGAAGCCGCATCATCTGGAGCGATTTGCCCTCTACTACTGGGCCTATGCGGCGAGATATTTCCTCTATCATGAGATTTCTGCCCAATTGAGAAAAGTTGTTCTCAAGCTCCTGACCCCCGCAAAAGGGGAGGATAAGGAAAAGATAGGAGGAGTTACCACTTCCCGGGTGCTGATGGAACTCAAAAGATCCATTCTGAACCTGAGAATGCCTTCCCGTACGGATAATATGGATGAGGATTACAGGCGGTTCGTCGAATCTCTGAAATCGATACTGGACGGCTGGTACGACACGGTTCTCCGCCCGCAGGTGGATTCCATGGATGAAAAGCCCCGAAATATGGAGAAGAATCTCGAGAAAGTGAGGTCTGCTCTTGATGAGATTGTGAACTCTATCAGTGAATTTCGATTCCAGTCCAATGCCCTTGGAAGGTATTACTTCAACAAGGGGGTTATTAACAATCCGAAGGGGGCCATGGACAGGCTGGGACCCTTTCACGAGAAGTATGTGGAACCTGCCATCGGGGTCCTGGCTGGGGGCCAAAGCCCTCACGATGGAAAGACATACACATGCACTTTCTGCGGAAACAGTTATCCTCTGGATAAGTCCTGGGAGAAAAATGTCGTATTCACCGAAGGGGATTTCGCACCTGTTGGGGTGAGTTATGACGAATTTCATAACTTTTTCTACAACGGGGAGGCTCCCCACAAATGCCCCGTATGTCAATTGATACTCCTTTCGTCCTATGCAGGATTCAGCAGGAAGCCCTATATACTCCAGGACCTTGAAGGGACCGACCACATATTCATCAATCTCCCCGACCTGGGCGATGCATTTAGCGTCAACGAGCAGTTCGATGCCACCCTTCGCAATCTCTCCGAAGGTGTGCTTCAGGAGAGGGACAATATCTACTACGCCGGAATTCGCATAGTGCTCACCACTCTGAAGAAGAAGTCCGAATGGATTTTGAACAATGTCCTCTTCGTTGAATTCAGGCCCACTCCGAGAAAAGACCAGAGCAAGCCCTCCTTCGTCTATTTCAATATCGACAGGGGAGCGGCGAAGGTCTTTAAGGAACTGGACATGGAAAATCTGCTGACTGCCCTCAACCGCACTTACATGTGGCACAATCAGGTTGTATATCTTTCGACGGAGGTTCTCAAGAAACTCCTGGAAAAGAAGAGCATAAAACCGCTCATATTTGCTTATTTCAGGGATTTTATCAACGGTGGGCACGATAACATTCGTGGGCTCTGGGCCATGGTGCTCCTCGAGCACCTCTTCAACCGGACCCGGCAGGCCCTTCGGGAGAAAAAGGAGGTTGATGTTATGAATCTTAACAGGCATCTGTGGGCCCTGCGGAAGGCAGGGGAGAGGGCCTTTTCCCTCCAGGAAATAGACAGGGATAAGCGCAGGAGGCTTGCACAGAGGTTCATAACCCTTATAAGGGGAGGGAGGAAGGAAGAGTTCTACACGGAGCTTCTGAGGCTGTACATAGTGTATAAGAAGGAGGACCTTTCAAGGGAAATCTTCTCCCTCCTGTCGGAGGACGACCATCTTACTTTTCAGGAGAAGGCCCTGGCATGGCTTACGGGATTCGTATCGCCTTCATCGGGAGTAGAGAAGGAGGGCGAGGTCCATGAAGAAAAACAGGAGGTGATAAGATGAGACGCAAAGGCCTCACTATAACATATATCGTGAAAGCGTTTCCCATGAACTACGATGAGGGGTATGGGAATGTATCCATTTTCAAGAAGGTTCACAGGGGGGATGGAAGCACACTGCCCTTCACTTCCCGCCAGGCACTGCGCTACAGTCTGACGCAGTGGCTGTTCGAACATGGTCTGTGGAAAGTGGCGGAGCTCAAAAAGGAAGGGGGTGGAGATAAAGCTGTGATCCAGTATGACAAGGATAAGTTGGAGGAGTATTTCTACGAGGAGGCAGATCTCTTCGGGTACATGATAACGGAGGGGAAGAACAGGGCAACGACCCGCTCTGCGGTTGCCCGCCTCACGCACCTCATAAGCCTCGACCCCTATTATGGGGATCAGGAATTCCTGAGCAACAAGGGATTTGCCGACAGGATGAATGAGGATCCCAATATCGCCAACATAGAAACCTCTTACAATTACTACAAGTACACCCTGAACATCGACCTGGACAGGGTTGGAGAGGATAAGAACTTCGATATTTCCCTTCCCGCAGAGGAAAAGGTGAGGAGAGTGCAGACCCTTCTGGAAGCCACCAAATTCCTCTTCAGGGATATAAGGGGGCGCAGGGAGGATCTGAAGCCCCTTCTGGTCATCGGTGGGGTCTATCCCATAAAGAGCCCCTTTTTCCACAACGCAGTGAAGCTCAACTGGCAGGCGGGTCAGCCCTATCTGAATGTGGAGGCCATTTCTCAGGTCCTTTCCACCGGATTGCCGGATTTCGTCGATGGAGGAACTGTTGCGGATTACACCCTCGGCGGTATCCTCAGGGGGGAATTTCCCAACGAATCTGATTTCATCGGGCTGAAGGAAGGATTCTCTGCATCTCCCTTCGAGGCTATAGAGGGGATAAAGAGGGCAGTGGAGGATGCTTACAGGGAAGGGTAAGGGGCTCTTTCGGGCCCCTCCATTGTATTAAAGGAGGAACTATGAAGGCGGTAAAATTGAAAGCATTTCAGGAGCATGCATCCTACAGGACACCCTATTCTTTCGAGAACATAGAGACATATCCCCTTCCCCCCTATTCCTCGGTTCTCGGCATGGTTCACAATGTCCTTCGTGCCAGGGAGACCATTGGGGGAATCTTCATAAGTGTTCAGGGAAAGTTCGGAGGGATTATTCGCAATTATTCCAGGTACTGGAAGTACTCGAAGAAGGGGGTGAAGCCCTATCCCATTATAGTTTCGGAATTGCACGATGTGGAGCTGGTTATACACATAAGTTCGAAGAATGAGGCACTGCTGGAGTGCATTCGTAGGGGATTGATGGACCCGCCCACATTCCTCTATCTCGGGCGTCCGGAGGATTTTCTCTATGTGGAAAGTGTAAGTATGGTGCGGGTAAAGGAGGTTCCCGAAGGAGAAGTCGATATGAAGATGGATGCCTATGTCCCTGTGGAT
>JALSOK010000117.1 GCA_026986535.1 Caldifarciminota bacterium | reverse complement strand
CGCCGCGGAAAAAGGGACGGAGGAAAGTGGTCAGGAAGAAGTTGTAGAGTATGACATCAGGTCTCCATGTCTTTATTATTCTAATATAATCGAACAATGAAGCCTCCCGAACGGGGACTTCTATCCGGAACGGGCTGTCGAACCTTCCCCGGGGGACGAAGAAAGCCACATCATGACCCATCCTGGAAAAGTGGGTCGAAATCTCCACCAGAAGCCTGACACCCCCATGGGCTCTGAGGGATACTACGGGAATGGCTATCCTCAACGGAATAATTTTAATACCAGCCCTTTAAAATTCCCCCGGGAGAGTATGGCCAGGGTCCTCATCGTGTCCATATACTATCTGGACAGTCATCCGGCCCCTCCGGTTCTGCGGGTCAGGGCGATAAAGAGGTATCTGCGGGAGAGGGGGCACGATGTCAGGGTTTTTCACTCCTATGAAGCTTCCTCCCCTTCTCCCCGAAGAAATTCCCTCCTTAGATGGGTGGGCTGGCCCGACTCTCACTTCCCATTCGTTCTGAAAAATACCGGGAAGTACAGGAGAATTATCCGCAGGTTCCAGCCGGATGTTATCTACATCACCGCCCCCCCATTCAGCACTCTCCTCCTCCTGCCCCTTTCGGACAGGCCCGCTCTGGTGGAATTTAGGGATGTGTGGAGCTACGACGGGATCTTAAAACTCTACAGAACCCCCATTCAGAGATGGCTCACGGAAAAATACGAGGCATTCGTACTCAGGAGGGCCCTGAGGGTCATAACCCTCAACGAGAATCAAAGGGACTATCTGATGAATAAGCACAACCTGCCCCTGACCAGATTCGCCACACTGCCCCACTTTTACACCCCGATGGATTCTCCGGAATGCACTGCAACCCCCTCCGGATATGTGCGCATCTGCTATATGGGAACAGTCGACTGGATGAAAGGACTGGAAAGGGTGATACCCATCATGGAAAGGTTTCCCCTCATCTCTCCCATAATAAGGGGAAGGTTGAAGGATATGAAAATAAAAGGTGCACAGGTGCTTCCCCCCCTGCCCCACAGGGAAGCCACAGAGTGGGCATGCAGAAATTGTGATGTAATGTGGGTCAGCCTGAACAGATTCGAAGGGCATCACCTGATAACCAGCAGTAAATCCATAAGCCTCCTTGCCCTCAAAAAGCCCATCCTGGCCACCATTCCGATGGACAATCCTATGGCAGGATACTTCAGGGAAATAGGGGGAATATACACGGCGGACATAGACGATGAGCGGGAAATAGAAATCGCACTGAAAAGCATCATGGAGGACTACCGCAGGGGAAAACTGCAGAAGCCGGAAAATCCCGAAATATTTCGATACGACAGAGTCCTGAAGGGTCTCGAGGAGCTTCTCGAGGAGATTTAAGGGGGCCCTCCCCCTATCGAACGATTATCTTTCCCCTTTCCCCTCCAATGGAATAAATATATGTTCCCGGAGGCAGGTCCACAGCAACCCTGTTCGACTCCACCCGCATCCCCCTGACCCTTCTGCCGGAAATGTCATAGATTTCCAGAATCTTACCCCGCATCGATGGGGAAAGGATAAACTCTCTTCCATCGTAGCGCACGGAAACCGGACGGGCAACCTCCCGTGCGGAGACCAGATCATAGAGACCATAAGCCCATATCCCCCTGCCGTGCGTCCCCGCATAGAGGGTATCTGTGCTCACAGTGAGATGAAATACCGGCGACATGGGGAGATTACTGCCGAGGGGAATCCAGACGCTGTCCAGGAGGGCATAAACACCGAAGTCGGTTCCCGCTATGAGAATCCCCCTGTAGTATTCCAGCGAATTGACAGGGGCATCCGGGAGGTTGTATCCCAGATCCACGAAGCTCTCTCCCCCATCGTATGTAGCATACACATGATGGGAGCGCTCATCCCAGAAGTATCCGGAGAAGGAGACATAGAAGGTGTCACAGGAGGTGTCGTCGAATCGTATGGATGTAAGATACCTCTGGGGCAGGGGTGGTTTCGTAAGCTCGGTCCACGCGTTTCCATCGTACTTCCACAGCCTCCCCTCCACCGTACCCGCAAGGATAATGGATGTATCGGCCCTGCAAATATCCATATAGGAGATGGTGCCTCCCGAAGTCAGGTCCCCGCTTATGGGAGTCCAGTTATCTCCCGCGTCCGTGGATTTCCAGACCCTGTATGTGCCCAGA
>JALSOK010000116.1 GCA_026986535.1 Caldifarciminota bacterium | reverse complement strand
TGGCCGTTGAGATACTGCTTCTTCTTATTCTGCTCCTTCTGAACTTCATAACGACCGGTTTCGAGGTGGCCTATGTGACCCTCAGTTTTCCCGACATCTATAAGCTGACGAAAAGGCGCTTTTTCATCCGCAATCCGGAGGGGGTCCTGTTTTCCATTCTTGCATACAGCAATCTGTTTCAGATAGCCTTTGCTGTTCTGATGCTGAAGGTCCTCTCCAGGTTTATGGATGCCGGCTATGCGGCTTTCGTCTCTGCGATGCTTTCCGCCACGATTCTGCTCATCGTTTCGGAGTATCTGCCCAAGTACATAGCCCGCTCCAGGCCCCATCTCTTCTTCGAACTCTTCGAGCCCCTCGTTGCCCTGTTCTACTACACCCTTATTCCGATAAATGCTTTGTTTTACGGGCTTTTCAGGAGAAATCCGGATAAGTTTGTTCAGGACTACATAGACGAATTGAAAAACAAGGGATATGTGGATGAAAGGGAGGCCCGCATCCTGAGGGGGGCCATGAGCTTCTTCAGAAGGCGGGCGGATATTCTTATAGAGCCCTTCGAATCCTACAGCGTTCTCAGGGCCGATGACACCCTCGAGGATATAAGGAAGAATCCTCCCTCCACCTATGAGGTTCTGGTAAGGGGCAGGGATGGCAGGTTTATCGGATTCATCTACAAGAAGGATATCCTCAAGATGAATGGGGACAGCAGGGTGGAGGATATAAAGCGGCCCCGCATATTTGTTTCATCCAGCTCGCCGATTTTCCATGTGGTCAGGCTCATGAAGAATCAGGAAGTGAGCCTGGTGTTTACGGACAGGGGTGTAATAACGGTGGAATCCTTCTGGAGGGGATTCGTCAGGCATTCTCTGGAGGAGCACAGAGACCTTTAAAATTTGTGCGATGACTTTTCTGCGTTTCATCACCGGGTTTTCCCTTGCACTGATTCTCATATACTTTCTCATGGAAAATTCCCACTTCTACACCCGATTCTCCTTCTTCGGGACGGTATACGAGAATGTCCCCGTGTGGTCCATAATATTCGTTGCTTTCATAATCGGATTCGCCGCTGCTTCCCTCATCGCTCTCGTGGAAATCGGGCGGGCCAAATACCTTCTTATGAAGAAGGACAGGATCATCAAAAGCCTGGAGAAGGAGATGGATGACCTGAGGCAGTTCGTGATGGAGGAGGAAGAGGAGGAGAAGCGGTGAGCTGGATAGTGATACTGCTGGCCCTGGTGCTCATTGCCCTGTTCTTCCTCTTCGGGTATGTCAGGGGCACTCTGGAGATGAAACCGGGCCCCTCGGATGAAACTGTCCGGAAGGTGGAGGAAATCCTCAGGAGGCCGGGAAAGGTTGCCATCGAGGAGTTAAAACGCCTTGTGAAAACCATCAGGATCGAGGACAAGCCCTTCGTCTACTACAACATTGCCCTCTTGTACATGGAATCGGGCCAGTACAGGAGGGCTCTCAGGCTCCTTCGTTCCATAATAGTCAGTCCCTACATCCATGGGGAGCTGAAGGAAAGGCTGGTAATCCTCATCGGTGAGATTTATCTGAAGATGGGAAGGTACACGGATGCGCTGGAGTTCCTGATCGAGCATCCGGTCGAAAGCGACAGGTATTATTATCTCCTTGCGAAGTCCTATGAGCATGTGGGACATTATTCCAGTGCCCTGAGGAACTATGCCCGCATAATGTCTTCCATAGAAAGGGAGCAGTTCGTCAATATCCATGCCCGTATGGCCATAGAGGCGGCCCGCAGGGGGGCCCTGAAAGAAGCGCAGGAGATAATCATCAGGGGTAGCAAGTACGGGGAGACCCCTTTGCTGGAAGCGGCGAAAGGTATCCTTGCCTATTATGAAGAGGACCTGGAGAGGTCCATTGAATTCATGTCTTCTGCACTCGGAAAGGACTGGAGTTTCTATGTGTACATAAGGGATGAGCTCCGGGATGCATATTACAACTCGGGCAGGTACGATGATCTTCTGGAGATTCTCCGGGATTCTTCCAACGCCATTGCAAAGGTGGATTACATCCGGATACTGGTGAACATGGGGGAGCGGGATAGGGCCCATCAATTCATGATGGAGAATGCGGAACTTCTGTTCTCTTCTGCGGGCCTCATAGCAAGGCTCTACAGGATTTTCCCGGAAAAGGAACTGGTGGAGCGGCTGGTGGAAATGGCCCTGAAATCCCCCATATACAGATGTGAGGTCTGCGGATACGAAACGGACACCTATAAGGTGGAATGTCCTTCCTGCTTCAGGGTGGCCACCCTCCGGTTGAAGCAGTCTTCTGCGTCCCAGGAAAATCGGGAAACGATTGATGCAACGGCTCTGGAACTTCCTGATATCCAATAGATTCGTAAGGCTCCTGCGGGAACGAAACTTCTGGCTCCTCACGGCGGGTCAGTCCATTTCCCTCTTCGGTGATAGGATCAACAATATGGCCCTTCTGGCGCTCCTGGGTGCCCGATACACCCATTCCACATTCGCATTTTCGGGACTGGCCGTCTTCGTCAGCCTCCCTGCGATATTTCTGAGCCCCATTTCGGGCATAATAGCCGACCGGTTCAACCGCAAACACATAATGCTTACGATGGAGATATCGAGGGGAGTCCTGGTGGTTCTTATTCCCCTTCTGTTCAGCCTCTTTTCCAATATCATGATAGTCTATACGCTGGTCTTCCTCCTCTACACCCTGACCATAATCTACAACAATGCGAAGATGTCCCTCATTCCGGAGATGATAAAGGACAGGGGGGTACTGTGGGATTTCAATGCCCTTATGGGTATGGCCGGGAAGATCGCAATGGCCCTCGGTGTGGTCTTCGGGGGAGTTCTCGTGGACATGGAGATATGGAAGAGGATGGGATTCGAGGGGTGGGAGGTGGGATTTTATATCGATTCTATCACCTACTTCTTCTCCGCCCTCATGGTGTATTTCATAACGATTGAGGTGGCTCCTGAGATCCGGAAGCGGAAACTGGATTTCCACGAGCTGGTGGAGGAGGAGAGGGGATGGCTCCTCAGGATTCTGGAGGAAATAAAGTATGCTCTGGGGATAGTTCTGCGCAGGGGGATTCTCAAGTTCTTTTACCTTTCCATAATCAACACCATGCTGCTGGTTGCGGTTATATACAACCTTTACTTCCCCTATATTCAGCAGGGCCTGGGGTATGGGACGAAGGGGATAGGGTTCGTCGTGGGGGCGGGACTTCTGGGAGTCCTGCTGGGGACCCTCATGTTTTCCAGAATAGCCATAACCATAGGGGAGATTACATCCATAGCCCTCTCCAATGTGGTCCTTGCCCTCTTTATCTTCCTCTCAATATTTTACCACGGCTTCTTTGCCCTTATGGTGCTGTTTTTCATCGGAGGGATCCTGATGGCGCCCCTGTTCCTGTCCTACGATACCTTCCTTCAGAGGGCCATACCCTCTTCCATTAGGGGCAAGATGTTCTCCTTCAAGGAAATGTTCTGGGCTGCCGGATTCCTTCTGTGGGCCCTGTTTCTGGGATTTGTGAGCGAGATTCTCAAGAGATTCGTGGGATTCGAGGCGTCTGTCCGCATTATCATCGTGGGGGCGAGCGTGCTTATCATACTCAGCACCATTATACTTTTGAAACTTCTGCCCCGTATTCGTAAAAAGAGGAGGTAATCTGATCCATGAAAACGGCCCTCGAGATACTGGATGCAATAAGGAGGGGAGAGGCGACTGTTTACGAGGTGGTTTCCACTTTTCTGGAAACGATCGAGGAAAAGGAGTCCATTCACAATGCCTTTATAAACATCTATCCGGAGGAGGCCCTCGAGAGGGCGGTCCGCCTCGACGAGGAGAGGCCGGAGCATCTGCCTCCCCTTTATGGCCTTCCGGTGGCGGTGAAGGACAACATAGCGGTCAGGGGTATGGAGCTGACATGTGCCTCGAGGATACTTCTGGGATTCGAAAGCCCGTACTCCGCCACCGTTGTAAAGCGTCTGGAGCGGGCGGGAGCCATTATACTGGGGAAAACCAATATGGACGAGTTTGCAATGGGCTCCACCAACGAGAATTCGTACTTCGGTCCGGCACGCAATGCCATAGACCCCGATTATGTGGCCGGAGGCTCATCGGGGGGTTCCGCTGTGGCTGTCGCTCTCGGGGAGGCCCCGGTTTCCCTTGGCTCCGATACAGGTGGTTCCATTCGCCAGCCTGCCGCATTCAATGGTATAGTGGGCCTCAAGCCCACATACGGTAGGATTTCCCGGTACGGGCTCGTTTCGTTTGCCTCCTCTCTCGATCAGATTGGCCCGATGGGAAGAACCGTTGAGGATGTTGCCCTTGTATACTCTGTCATTGCAGGGTATGACCCGAAGGATTCCACGAGTGCTGATGTTCCGGTTGAACCTTTTTCCGAATACCTGAACGACCCGCAGGATATGACCATAGGGGTGGATATGGGCATACTGGGAGAAGCGGATGAGGAAATAGTCCGTGGGTTCTATGAGGTAATTGCTTTTCTCAGGTCGGAGGGGTACAGGATTCGGGAGGTGGAGATACCATACTTCCGCTACAGCGTCCCCGTGTACCACATAGTGGCTTCCTCCGAGGCCAGCTCCAATCTGGCCCGTTACGACGGAGTCCGCTATGGTTACAGGGCGGAGGCGGAGCATTTGGAGGAGATGTACTACAGAACCAGGACGGAAGGATTCGGGCAGGAGGTGAAGCGCAGAATACTCGTGGGGACCTTCTCTCTCTCTTACGGATATAAGAACGAATACTACCTGAGGGCTTCCAGAATCCGTCGCCTGATGAAGGAGGGGGTGCTGGGGCTTCTGGATGAAGTGGATGTGATTCTTGTCCCTTCCGTCCCCGTGTTTCCGTGGAAGATAGGGGAGCATCCTGACCTGATAGGGAAGGTATATAAGGCCGACTACTATACGATTTTCGCCAATCTCACCGGAATTCCTGCCCTTTCCATTCCGGTGGGGGGTGGGAAGTTTCCGGTGAGTGTTCAGCTTATGGGAAGACATTTCGACGAAAAGAGTCTGTTCAGGCTCGGAAGGAGGATTTTCCATGCTTTTAACATTATTTAATCTTCAGGCTGACCTCTTCGAGAAGGCCAACGAATTCATCGCTAAGAGGAATCCGGATTCTGCTGCTTATTATCTGGCCAGGGCTTATGAGAAGTACCCGGTGGAGGTGGAAAACATCATATACATCTCCTACATGGAGGATTCCATCTTCGGTTCCCGCCTTGTGATGAATCTGTTTCCGCAAATTCCTCAATCCCGCGTCGTTTCACAGCTGGGTCTCTACGAGCTCATAAAGGCGAAAAGGTATGAGGATATCGCCAGAGCCTACGAATCCGATTCATCCCGCATTCCGGAGAACCTGCGTCCATTCATGCGGTTCTATTACTCTGCTGAGAGGGGAAATCTGCTCCCTGCCCTCGAGGTGGCAGACAGCCTCCTGATCCTTTATCAGTTTTCCAGTATTCTGTCCGATGACCTGTTCAGCAGGCTGGTGAGGGCATTCGTCAGGGATGTGGCATATCAGACATGCTCCAATCTTCTGGCAGGACCGTGTGTGCGTTATCTTTCGGCTGTTATAGAGGATGACGGCGATTTCTTCATCGAGAATTACACATACCTGGCCTACTATGGCCTTTTGAGACCAATGCTCTATTATCGGGACTATGGACGCTATCTGGACAGGCTCCGTTCCTATGGATATGCACTCAGGAGCAATGAGTGTCGGGATGCCGGAACCCTCGTGACTGTCTTTACCAATGCCCTCTATATCCACGGGAGCTATGCGGAGGCGGATTCCCTTTCATCGGTACTGGAGTGGATAGCCGGTTCGTGCGGCGATACCCTGGGCAGGTCCATATCCATATCCCGTGCTTATCTTCTGGATGCGAAGGATATGACCGGTTATGCCATAGATACTCTGCGTTCCATTCCGGGACTGCGGCAGGATTACCTGGTTCCCCTGCTGATAAACTACGGGCTGGAGGAGGAAGCGATAAGGATTCTGGACAGCCTGAGCGAAGAAGGACTGCTGGGCAGTAATCTGCCCGTGGATATGGGCTCCTCCTTCAAATGCAGAAAGTGGTATTCTCAGGGTAAATACAGGAAGGTCATAAAGGAGTGTGCGGGTAGCGTGGAGGCTGCCTATTCCTATATAATGCTCGGAAAGAGGGATAGCGGAATGCTTATCCTTCGAACGCACCTTCCCGACACGACTGGAGACAATTATTCCGATTACTGGAACGCCGGGTGGTTTGCTCTGATTTACGGAAAGCCGGATTCCTCCCTCTACTATACAGAGAAGGCCCTGGAATACAGACCGGAGAATCCATTTCTCACCATGAATCTGGCATCCGCATTCTTTGCAGAGGGGCTCATGGATTCCGCTCTGTACTACTATCGGCGGGCTTTCGATTACAATGTGAAGAGAAGGACATACAGCTGGAGGCACTACTTCGACACATGGAGGGATGATGTGAAGTTAATATCCCGCCTGTATAACAGGGATGCAAAAGCAGTCTGGAGACTGATGAAGAGGCTGAGAAAAAGGGTTCCCCGCTGATTATTCGAACAGGGAGGGGTACTTTTCCACCATCTGCATATACTCCTCCCGGAAGTTCTCCATATTTTTTCTCCAGTGGGGGAAGATCCGGAATCTTTCCGGAAAAGGGAACAGCTTGAATTCTTCCGGCGGTTTCCATCCCAGGTGTATCCTGTCCGCGAGGATTACCAGGTCTTTTTCCCTCCCTATCCTTTCCACCATTCCTGTGATTTTCATCTTCCTGAGCAGATGGGCGGAGCCCTTTTCGAAGAGGGCATGGGAGCGGGCCAGTTTTATTATATCGATCTGAGGTATGCGGCTTGTGATGAGGGTTCCCCTCCTCTGGATTCCCGTTATACCGGCATGAAAAACGGCGTGGCACATGGGACACAGGGTGACGAGGTTCTCGGGACGGTTGTCCGTGTGGTCCCCGTTTATGTGATGAACCTCCATGTACTTATCCGAGCGAATTCCACACGCGCGGCAGGTGTAATTGTCCCTCTTCAGGATTTCCCTCCGGATCTTTCTCCACTTTCCGTCCAGAGTGTTTCCGGTGTGCATCCTCCACAGGTATGGGGGAATGGCGGAAATCCTGAGCTCTATCTTCATGGAAGGGAAAGAGCCCGTCTGCTTTTCCGCTAAGTCCTGCGCCTCAGCAGAAGTATGACTGCTCCGATCACCAGTATGAGAAGACTGAGAGTGAGCAGAATGCCGGCAGGGGGTATTCTGTTTTCCCGGAACTTTATGGTGATCGACGGGGAAAATAGCTGGGCCCTGTCCATGGTGGTTTTCCAGATGTAGAGATTGCCCTTTACCTCGTTCGCGTTGTGCTCGAGGACCTTACCTCTTTTCACCTCTACCGTAAGGGTAATCCTGTACTGCCCCAGGATGCTCTTCAGCATCATGTCGGTCTGCTCTGTGGTGTCGCTGGAGGAACTTTCCTGCCTGATTCTGTAGGTGTTTTCATCCACCTTTTCCACCCTGAAGCCGAATTCCGTGAGGGAGTCTATGGGTATTCCCTTCACCTCGGCTGTCAGGTATGTGGTGTCGTTTTTCACGGCGGTTTCCACCCTGTCGAACCTGACCAGGGAATCCTTAATTGCATCGATTATGAAGGAGGTTTCCTTTGGGGTGGAAATGACCACTCTGTAATCCACGCTGTCGGGGCCGTTTATAGTGAGGTATGAATCCATATTGAAGCATGAGGAAAGGGCCAGAATGAACAATGCGCCGATGGGAAATTTGACTGTTC
Source organism: Caldifarciminota bacterium (assembly GCA_026986535.1). Lineage (GTDB taxonomy): Bacteria > Hydrothermota > Hydrothermia > LBFQ01 > DSFT01 > S143-66. Next base: position 1,480 of record JALSOK010000116.1, on the reverse strand, counting down.
TCATCGGGAAAGTTTAAAGGGCCTTGAGGGCATCGCTTATATCCCTGAAAATGCCCCTTTCGGTTATATAGCCGCTTATAAGCTTTGCTGGGGTAATATCGAATGCGTAGTGGTAGGTGGGGGTATCGGGATATGTTATGGGATTGCCTCTGATGAATATCACTTCTTCGCTTCCCCTTTCCTCGATTCTGATTCCCTCGAAGGTCCTGGACCGGGAATCGATTGTGCTCGTGGGAAGGGCCACATAGAATGGGACTCCGAACTCCTTTGCGGCAAGGGCCAGGGATAGGGTTCCTATCTTGTTGGCCACATCCCCGTTGAGGACTACCCTGTCTGCCCCCACCACAACGACATCCACTTTTCCGAGCTCCATCAAAAATGGGGCAGTATTGTCCGTTATAAGGCGGTGGGGAATTCCCAGCTTCCTCATCTCGTACACGGTCAGGCGGGCCCCCTGAAGGTATGGTCTGGTCTCCGGAACTATCACCTCCTTTACTTTTCCCTTCTGGAAGGCTCTGTATATCACCCCGATTGCGGTTCCGATACCGATGGTGGCCAGAAATCCCGTGTTGCAGAATGTCATTACAGTGGCATCGGGGGGGATTATTCCGCTTCCGTACTCGCCGATGCGGTCGTAGAGGTCCTTTTCCGCCCGGATGAATTGCAGAACTGTCTCTTCTATCCTCTGTTTTATATTGCCCGTTTCATGTAAAACATTCTCAATCGTTTTCAGGAAGTTGAATAGATTGACGGCAGTGGGACGGCTGTGGCGCAGGGCGGAGATCACTTCCCGGAGTCTTCCGATATCCGCCCCCTTCCTCGCCTCCATGAGAATGGCATATGCCCCTGCCACTGCTATCAGGGGTGCTCCCCGAAGGACCATTTCCCTTATGGCATCTGCCACCTGAAAACCGTCCCGTGCATCCACATACACTTCCTCGAATGGTAGGAGCCTCTGGTCCAGTATCCGGAGTATGTTGCTCTCTTCGTCGTATATCAGGGGCCGAATCATTGGATTACCTCCACAGGAATAAGTACAGGGCAATGAGGATGATTCCCGACAGTGTTCCGGCAGGGAAGAAGGGCAGGAGAGCCGCGGAGGCCAGGACCACCAGGAATTTAGCCCCCTTTATCCCCAGGGCTGTCATCATGGAGGCCAGGACGATGACGAAGCTTATTCCCGAGAGCCAGAGGCCCTGATTCCCGGCAGAAATCTCCACAACCGGATGAAACCACCCGAAGAATGGGGTTCTGGTGATCAGCAGTTTGCTCCCTTCCAGCATGGTCACGAATCCCGTTGCCAGGGCTATAGCCGTGGATATAACTCTGAACATGGGAAAAATTTACACCCACTGTGATCTCTCCCTGACGGAGCAAACTATAAACTTTGAACCTATGGCAGGAATTAAAGACTATTACGAGACCTTAAAATCCATAGAGATTAACGGGAAGGATATAGTCAGCGCGGGATATGTTTCGC
>JALSOK010000115.1 GCA_026986535.1 Caldifarciminota bacterium | reverse complement strand
CCCTCGCCCTCGGGAAGCCCGTCGTATGGACCGACAGCGGTGGACCGAGGGACTTTCTGAACGAAAGGAACTCCGTTCTCGTGAAAGAGCGCACCGGGCGGGCTGTTGCAGATGCCATAGAGGAGGCATACAGGAAGCTGGAGAGCGGATACTTCGATCCACAGGAGATTCGGGAGGGCATTCTCCGTTATGCGGGGGTGGATGCTGTGGAAAAGAAATACAGGAGGGCCATAGAGCGACTGCTGGAGGAAGGAAATTGAGGAAGTATCTGATAATTTCGATAGACACAGAGTGCGATAAGGGTCCCGGGTGGAAAGTCCGCCATCCCCCGAGTTTCGAGGGAGTTTATAGAGGAATAGGGGAGATCCTTCAGCCCCTCTTCGAGGAATATGGGTTCAGGGCCACATATCTCATCAGTCCGGAGGTTATGGAAGATGAGGCAAGCGTCGGTTTGTTGAAGGATGTACTGAGAAGAAGTGCGGAGCTGGGAACTCATCTGCACGGGGAATTCGTTGAGCCCTTTAGAAAGGAAGATGTTGAGAGGACAGAAGAGCTTGCGGCAGACTATTCCGCCGATGTCGAACTGGAGAAACTCCGAAATCTTACAGAACTGTTCAGGTCTGTGTTTGGTTTTGCTCCCCTTTCCTACAGGGCCGGCAGGTTTTCCATTTCATCGAGGACAGTGCGCTTTCTGGAGGACCTCGGATATCGGGTGGACTCTTCCCTCACCCCCTTCTCCGCAGTTTCCGGAGTGGATCACACGAGAGCGCCCGTATATCCATATTATCCGGATTATACGGACATTTACCGCCCCGGAAATTCGAAGATTCTGGAAGTTCCCATCACCATACTTCCGCAGAACCCCCTGCTCTTCGACATTTTGAAGTCCACTCCCCTCTTTCGATTCAGGAGGTTTCGCCGCTGGATAAAGGAGCGATATGGTAACTTGTGGCTCAGGCCCACTGTTTCTGGAGCCAGTCAGGTGGAGAAAATCGTGGAAATTTACCGGAAAATGTTTCCGGGTCGTCCCATGTTCTTCAATATGATGTTCCACAATGTGGAGGTGGTGGACGGTATGAGCCCCTACGACGCCGCTGTTGTGCGTGCCAATCTCCGGGAAATTCTCTCCTATCTGCGCGGCCATGGCTTTGAACCCCTGACCCTGAAGGAGGTTGTGGATGAGTACGATGGAGCTTAGGAGAATCTTCCACAGGATTTTTTCTCTGCCGGAAATACGGGATGCGGTCAGGGAATATGTGGAGAAGAAGTATTCTCCCCGATTCGTGGGGGAGGATTTCATGGTCAGGAGGGTAGGAAGGGTCAGCCGCCTCGAATACCTCATGCAGGATTTCGTGGATTGGTGGGACCTGGAAATGGAGCCGCGGGAACTCCTTGAGATTGTGCAAAGTGCGCGGTACTACAGGGGTGTTCTGAAGAATATCCTCCCCTTTTCGTGCATATACGGATCTATAAGGCACCTGATAGATTCGGGGAGCCTTCCCGGTGCCAGGCTTTCCTGGAGTAGGGTGTATTATGTGGACCTGAGGGCATTTTCGACATGGGAGGAGCTGAGGAGGAGTTTCTCCAGGAATGTGTGGAAGAATGTCAGGCACTTCAGGAACAGGCTGAACAGACGATATGGAAACTGGATGCTGGAGCGGAGCCAGAACATCGATGAAGCCTTCAGGTTTGCCATCCAGTCCCAGTTGAGAAAGTTTCAGGATGTCCGATTGAGGGATGCGGACTATCTTGGCCTGAAAAGGAGAATGCTGGATATTTTGAATGAGGAGGAGTTGCTGTCCCTGTGGGTCCTCAGGGCGGAAGATGAACCCCTTGCAGTCAATTTCGTTCTGGAGAACCAGGGCTTTGCCTTCAGCTACATGGCCGGATACGACGCATCTGCGGATGCCTACCGCTTCCTCATCTTTCACCTTGTGAAGCATTATTACGAATCTGGATTCCTTCAGTTCAATTTTATGAAGGGGGAGAGCGGGTACAAAACCCAGTGGACGGACAGGTTCTACAGGTTGTACAGAGTGGAATTCGAACATCCGATTCTCCTCAAAAGGCTCCTGTCCATCGTAATCTGAGAAAAATCAGCAGTATCATGGAGGAAATGATGAGAATGTGGCGCATGTCCACGGGTATCCTGCCCGAGAGCATTCTGATCCACATGCCCCTCATGGATGCGTTTATGACCGATTCGACCACTATCGCCCATGCTGCCCCGTAGATTCCCACGCCCTTTATGAAAAGATAGCTGGCGAGTATGGAAGCGGTGGAGCTCACAGAGTAGGTTATCAGGTTGAGGTCAGTTCTTCCCCTTGCCGTAATGTAGCCCTGCCAGGCAGATGTCCATGCTTCCAGCAGGAGCATGATGGACATGATGAGAAGAACCGGATATCCCCGGACATACTCCTGCCCCAGAAGGCCCAGTATGAAATTGCCCAGCAGGACGAAGGGTATAATGATTGCGGAAGCCCCCATCAGGTTCATCAGGGAAACCCTCCCGGTTGTGTCCAGACCCCCTCCGTGGAGGATTTCCTTCGAGAGCCTCGGAAGCACCACCGACGAAAAGGCGAGGGTCAGGCTGTGTACCCCCATAACGATGATGGAGGATGCTTTGAATATACCGGCATCTGTGTGGGTCCTCAGGTTTCCCAGTAGGACCACGCCTATATTCTGGGCTGTATAGGAGACCACGAATCGCAGGAAGCTGGGGAGGGAAAATCTCACCCATTCTTCCGTTCGGTACAGGGGCCCTGTGGCGAGCCACCGGAATAAATCCTTTTTCACAGAGCGCCACGATAGGAAGAGATTGAGCGATGACTTTGTGAAAAAGGAGAGAATTGCTCCCGCCATCTGGTAGGGAAGAAAGGCCCACCACAGCAGCAGGTGTGTCAACCTGGCGATGTTGGGAAATACATTGACTGCATGGGTGTATTCCCTGAATTTTTCCATGCCCAGCATGAGGGCCGATATGGGCGATGCGAGTATGAGCAGGGGGACTGTCAGTGCATAGAGCTGAATGTAATGGGGGTTTTCGGCGTGGATAATTTTTTGCGAGATCCATCCGGATAGGGGGATCAGCAATGAGGGGAAAGCAATTGCCAGGATGAGGGAATACATAAGGGATAATCTCAAAAGGCCCGAAATAAGGGAGTGCTCGTCTTGCTTTAAGTAAAGGGGAACATACCTCCTTATGGCAAGGGAGAAGAATCCAGCCAGAGGAAGCACCAGCATGTTTACAAAACTGGTTATCGTGCTGTATTCACCGTACTGCTGGACTGTGAGCATCTTTATGACTATGAGTCCCGAGAGGAGGGAGAGGAGCTGGGTGGCCAGATTGCCCGAGAAGAGAAGAAGAACATTCCGGATCATTCCAGAAGAACCCTTCTGAAGACTTCTGCCCACCTTTCGGGGGTGGCTTTTTCCCTGATAAGACGCTTTCCGTACTCCACGGCCCTGTTCCTGTTTTCCGGATTGCGCATCCACTCTATCCTTTTCCTCAGCTCCTCTATGTGGCCCACGGGGTATATGGCCCGGGGAATTACGAAGTCCCTCGCTCCTACCATATTTGTGGAAATGACCGGGGTGGACGATAACAGCGATTCCATAATTACGAATCCATGAACTTCCATTTCTGAGGGCAGGATTAAGAGATCGTGCTGTCTGTATATCTCCGGTATCTGTTCATAAGGCACTTCTCCCAACAGCGCTGTATACCTATCTATACCTAATTCATGGATTGCCCTGAGAATTTCCTTTTCCAGCGGTCCTTTGCCCACTATGGTAAGTCTGTAGTTATCGATTGACGAGACTGCCTTCAACAAGTCGAATATCCTTTTTACTTTTACCAGCCTTCCGATGAAGAGTATCCTCAGGAATGTGCCTTTGTGCTTTCTCTCCCATTCGAACTTGGAAAGGTCGAAGGATGTGTAGGCAATCTCCACCCTCCGGGCCCCCATTCGGAGGGCATGTTCCCTGGCCAGGGTATTGGGTACCACCACTGCACGCGCCCTGGAGTAGATGAATTTTCTCAGGATGTACCTTATGGGCATCAGGAATGTGTAGGCCCCCCGCAGTGATACCGCCCCCGTCCATACCACGAATTCGGTTCCCTCCCCCATTGCCTTAAGGACAATACCCACCTCCATGGGGCTGATACCGCCGCTTACCACGATTCTTTTGAACTGCTTCATGGAGGGCAGGCGGGAGGGGAGGAATATGTATCCCGGATCCACCGGGTGATTTATGTCGAATCTTCTGGATTCCAGGAAGTGGTAGTCGAATCGGGCCTCCTTCAGAGAATGGGACCAGCCCTTCCGCTTTTCCACTTCTTCTGCGAAGAAGAAGACCACCAGCCGGTTGTTCAGGGCTTCGTTCAGAGCATTGAGCAGGGGCACCTTCTGGGGCGTCGGTATGTTGGTGAAGAAGGCATACATTTTGGCGAAATTTTAAAACAGATGCTATAAAATTGCCCGGAGCATGGTCCTGTTCCTCCTTATGCTTCTTCTTTTCATTGCGCTGATGCTCCTGTTCGTATCCGCGGGTCCCCTCATCTTTTTGATAATTTTCCCTGCAGTCTTCTTGATTCTGGTTTTGCTCCTTCCGCGCAGGTTTATGGCGGCGAATATTATGATGGGCTCCATGCTGCTTCTGATTACCCTCAAGCCTGTGGTGGATCTCTTCTGGGACACCTATCTTGCGGGTTTCAAACTCCTTCACTATTACTCCCTGGTCATGTATCTTTATGCAGTATTTCTGCTTGTTTTGCGCAGGGTGAGGCTTTCCGATTTTCGCTTCTATCACCTGGCCCTCATATCCGGAGTATATTACACGGTGCTCGCTGTCTTATATTTCGCGGCAAAGGGGAATTTCATTTCCACTATGGAATACTTTCTCCGCACGACATACGGAATCCCCTTTTTCTTCCTGATGGGAAGCTATCTTGAGAATGAGGGTAGGCTCGAGCGGTTCCTGTGGCTCACAGTCGTCATGCTCGTCCCCATTGCGCTTATGGGGTTGTACTTCCTTATTACTGGCTCTGCGGAGGGATTTCAGATTACCGGAGCGGGAGAGAAATTCTGGAGGCTGAAGGGCCTGTATCACGATGCTTCGGTTTTCGGTCTGAAGATGGTTCCTGCGCTCGTCGCCTCCTGGTATCTGGCCCTTAGGAAGTACAGGTGGATGAATGTCCTCGTCCTGGTGCTGGCTCTTCTGATTTTCTATACCTATACCCGGGCCCTGTGGATATTCCTCTCTATTTTCTTTGGTCTGTGGGCAATATACAGGAGGAACTACTGGATTATCGTCATACTTCTCTTCCTGATTTTCCTGAAGTGGGACTTCATAGTCGAGCGATTCACTTATGCAGGAATAACCCTGGAGAGTCCCTACGGTTTCGGTGGCAGGGTGATCAGGTGGCGCTACGGGCTGGAGATGTTCTACTCTGCTCCCGTGTTTTCCAAGCTGTTTGGCCTCTTCGTGGCTGGAATCGTCATCCCCGGCGGCTATATACACAACCTGTATCTTCAGTGGCTCCTGGATGGGGGCCTGATAGGCTTCGGAATAAATGCCACGATATTCGCCGTGTTTCTCCTGAGCGTGATGCGAATGGCGTCGAAAGGCAGTGCAAGGGCATTTCTGGCTCTCCACTACATGCTCTTTCTTCTGGTCACGGGTTTTGCCGCAAGCTATATGAATGTCCCCAATGTTCAGGTTTATCTGTGGTCCTTCCTGGGTATGGTCTTCTACTCCCCTTTAAAATTAGTCCATGGCTCAAAGGGATTTGAAGCGGGCGATAGCAACGGACTGTGGCAGCACCACCACGAAAGCCATCCTCATCGAAAAGAGGGATGAAGGATACCGTCTTATTTCCAGAGGAGAGGCCCCCACGACAGTGGAGAAGCCCTTCGAGGATGTTACCATCGGTGTGAGGAATGCCGTTCACGAGCTTGAGGAGATCACCGGAAAGAAGTTCATGGACGAAAACGGCAACTTCATAAAGCCTTACAGAAACGAGAAAGAGGGGACCGATGCCTATGTTTCCACTTCCTCCGCTGGAGGTGGATTGCAGATGCTGGTCATGGGCGTGGTCAAGGAGATGACTGCGGAGAGCGCCGCCCGTGCGGCCCTTGGGGCCGGGGCCATCGTCATGGAAACCATAGCGATCAACGATGGCAGGATGGACCACGAAAGGATAGAATTGATAAGGCGTCTGAGGCCCGATATGATTCTCCTTGCGGGTGGAACGGAGGGGGGAACTGTAAAGCATGTGGTTCATCTGGCCCAGCTCATCGTGGCTGCGGATCCGAGGCCCCGCTTTGGAGCCACATACAAGATGCCCGTCATATACGCGGGCAATTCGGCTGCGAGGGATGAAATAAAGAGGATTCTGGAGGACAGGGTTGCCCTCTATATCGTGGACAACATCAGACCCACCCTGGAGATGGAGAACCTCGGGCCTGCGCGGGAGAAGATCCACGACCTGTTTCTGGAGCATGTGATGCAGCAGGCTCCCGGTTATTCCAAACTTATGCAGATGGTGGATGCCCCCATAATGCCCACGCCGGGGGCGGTGGGGATGCTCATAGAGAAGGTGGCCCGGGAGAACGATATAGAGGTTCTGGGTGTGGACATAGGAGGGGCCACGACGGATGTGTTCTCCGTCTTCAGGAACTCCGAGGGGGATCTCGTGTTCAATAGAACGGTCTCCGCCAACCTGGGCATGAGTTATTCCATATCGAATGTCATGGTGGAAGCCGGGATAGAGAATATCCTCCGCTGGGTGCCCTTTCACATAGATGAGACCGAATTGCGCAACAGAATAAAGAACAAGATGATCCGCCCCACCACCATCCCCATGACCCTCGAGGACCTCATCGTGGAGCAGGCCATAGCCAGGGAGGCCCTGAGGCTGGCCCTGGAGCACCACAAGATGTTCGCCACTGAGCTCAAGGGTGTTCAGGCCGCCAGCGACATCTCGAGGGCATTACAGCAGCAGCTGGAGAGAACCCTGGTGAACATGATGAATCTGGATCTGGTGATCGGTTCAGGCGGTGTCCTGTCCCATGCTCCCAGAAGGGCACAGGCATTCCTCATGATGCTGGATGCCTTCCAGCCGGAGGGGGTGACCGAGATAGCGGTCGATAGCATATTCATGATGCCCCATCTGGGAGTTCTGTCTACCATAAACGAGCAGGCTGCATTCGAGGTTTTCGACAGGGATTGTCTCATAAGGCTCGGAACCGCCATCGCTCCCCGGGGTGTTGCGAAGGAGGGGAAACCGGTACTGAAGGCCACGATCACTTTCCCCGATGGAAGCAGGGAGGAGCACACCTTCCGCTTCGGACAGGTCGTTCGATTCGACCTGGGAGTGGGTGAAAGGGCCCATTTAGAGCTTCAGCCCATGGGTGGAATGGATGTGGGAGCCGGTCCCAACAAGAGGATGGAAGTGGAGGTGAGTGGAGGGGTCGTGGGGCTGGTTTTCGATCTGAGGGGAAGGCCCATACAGATTATACCGGAGAAGAGAGTGGAGCAGCTCTTCGAGTGGATAGAAGCCATGGAGGCTTACGATACCGAACGCCTGAGGGAAATCATAAGCACATTCAGGGCCGCATAGTTCCTTTCCGGCTTCTGGAATGGGCAAATCGGGGCTAATGCCCCGCTTTTTCATCGGAGCGATGCCCGGTCTTCGACCTGCGAAGGGTATAAACCTTTAAAATTTTTCAAATGCCCTCTGCTGTTGCCGGTATCCTTCGCAATGAGCCTCTTCGCAACCATACTACCATAAGGATAGGGGGGCCCGCCCGCTACTTTGCACGACCCTCCACCCTGGATGAACTGAAAACTGCTATCGCATTTGCGATGGACAGGGGGATTCCCGTATATGTGATTTCGGGGGGGTCGGATATAGTGTTTCCCGACAGGGGCTTCGATGGTCTGGTTATAAGGATGGATCGGATCAGGGGTGTGGAGAGGGTGGACGGGAACCTCGTAATGGCCCATGCAGGGGAGAGCATTCCGTCCCTTGCAATCCTTGCGGAGCAGTGGGGACTCTCGGGATTCGAGTACCTCTTCGGCGTTCCGGGGAGGATAGGGGGGGCTGTGGCCAAGAATGCGGGCGCTTATGGTCTCGAAATCGGGGATATCCTCGAGGAGGTGGAAATTGTCACCTGGGAGGGGAAATTGGTCAGGATGGGACCGGAGGACATCGCCATAAGGTACAGGGAATCGGATGTTCTGAAGTATGGAATCGTTTATCGGGCATGGTTCAGGCTCAGGCACGATTCTCCGCAGATTATCAGGCGCAGAAGGGAGGAGTTTTCCAGTAGGCGCATGAGCACACAGCCTTATGGGGTGGCCACTGCGGGATGTATGTTCAAAAACCCGGAGGGGCATTCTGCTGGAAAGTTGCTCGACATGGCGGGAATGAAGGGAGAGAGGAGGGGAGATGTGATGGTTTCGGAAAAGCATGCCAACTTCTTCATAAACCTTGGAGAGGGCAGGAGCGAAGATGTCCTGTATCTCGTGGATCTCGCAAAGAAGAGGGTTTATGAGGAATTTGGAATTCGACTTGAGGAGGAGGTGATAATCCTGCGATGAAGGATTATGTTATAGCAATTGATGTGGGCTCTGGATTCGTGAAGGCCGCCATAGGGAGGAAGAGGTCCTCCGGTGTGGAGATGATCTCAGTGGTGGAGGAGAGGGCGGCGGGAATAGAAAGGGGACTCATAACCGATGGTCCGCAGGCGGCCGAAACCATACGGAGGGTCATACACAGGCTCTACGAGAGCAGTTCTCTGGACAAATTCGAATATCTGAATGTGGTGGCCGGCATATCCGGAAAGTCCATCTTCAGCTCGAGCAATGTGGAGGGTATGATATCCCTGCGGGACAACAGGCCTATAGACGAGAAGGATGTGAAGAAGGTCATAGAGCAGGCGAAGACCATGGCCAACATACCCAACGACCACGAGATTGTCTATGTGCACCCCCATGTTTTCATCGTGGACAAGCCCGAGACCGGTACAGTCAGAAACCCCATAGGGATGTACGGGAAGAGCCTCAAGGTCAAGGCTTACATAATAAGCGTGGATGCGGGCGTCCTGAGGAATTTCCGCTCGGTCTTTCAGGCGGCCGAGGTGGGAGATGTGGACTTTTACTTCAGCCCAATCGTTGAGAGCTATGGAGTTCTGGATGAGGAGGATCGCTCCGAGGGGGCGATACTTATGGACATAGGAAGGGACCTGTTTTACATTTCCATCTGGAACAGGGGCTCCA
>JALSOK010000114.1 GCA_026986535.1 Caldifarciminota bacterium | reverse complement strand
TTACTTCCTCTCTTAATGTCCATTGGCAGGGTCCTCGGGGTTCCTCTTCGTGTATTCTTTCCTCCCGGATCTCATGACCTCCTCAAATCCCGGGCTCTCCACTATCTCCACGGCCATCTCCATTAGCTTCCTCTCCCTATCGCTTATCTTCCTCCTCCTTCCCCCTGGCATCTCTGCTACCTCCCTTTACACAATTTTAAGTGTATGTCCCAATTTCATTCTTTTGATCAGCTGAACCTCATAGAATTCCAGAGCAAGAGCGATGGAGATAAAACCCATATCATCCCTTTGTGCCTTCTGGCCTGCCAGAATAATCCCTTCCCGGGCAAATACCTCCTCAAAGAAATCTCGCGCTCTCATCCTCTGCCCCTGTGCCCAATTCCAGGAGGACCGTCTTTGCTGTGCAACGGGGGTAGTCCATGGAAATCCTTTTTCCTGCTCCTGCGCAATTTTAATAGACTGAAGAAAAAGCGGGGAGATCCCCGCAATTACTCATAGGGATTTCAAAGCCTCCTCTATTTTCAACAGTTTCTCCTCCATATCCCGGAGCTTCTCCTTCTGCGCCTCCACGACATGAGCGGGGGCTTTTCTCAGGAAATTCTCGTCCGACAGACGCTTCCTGAGATTCTCCACATGTTTCTTCAGGGAGCTGTACTCCCTCTCGAGCCGCCCACGCTCTGCCTCCACATCCACTCCCTCGAGGGGAACATAAGCGGCAAACCCCGGAAGGATAACTGTTCCGCTTCCCTTCACAATTGTTTCAGTCTCATCCACCAGTTCGACTCTGGCGAGGTGTTTCATGAGCCGCATATTCTCCTTTACAGTGAGGGCCAGATGCTCTTTACTCTTCGAAGTATCTATTAGGAGCCTGACGGGTTTTCTGGGAGAGATGCGAAAGATTCCCTTGATTTCACGGACCTGCTTTATGACATCCATGAGAAATTCGAATTTCTCCACATCCCCGGGGAAATCGTAGGAAAGGGCTTCCGGCCACTGGCTTACCATTATGGATTCCGCATCCTTCGTGGGAAGATGCTGATAAATCTCCTCCGTAATAAAGGGCATGAAGGGATGGTGCAGGCGGAGAATCCTGTCAAGCACAAATGCCGCAATAGAGAAAGCCCTGTCCCTGTCCTCCCTCGTCTTTATGGCTTCTATGTACCAGTCTGCAAATCGGGACCATGTAAAATCGTACAGATTTCTGGCAACTGCGTTGTACTCGTGATTCTCCAGCCCCCCGGTGACCTCTTCCACCAGGCGGGCCAGGTGATGAAGAATCCACCTGTCCTCGAGCCTGAGATTCTCCACATCTTCCAGATAAGAAGAATCGAACTGTATCCCCTCTATATTCGTCAGAACGAATCTTCCTATATTCCACAATTTGTTGGCATAATTTCTTCCGGTCTCCATCCGCTTTTCAGAGAAAATTATGTCCTGCCCCTCCGGGGCAATAAGCATCAGTCCCATTCTCACCCCATCCACCGAGTACTTATCGAAGAGCTCCAGAGGATCAGGAGAATTCCCGAGGGATTTGGACATCTTACGCCTCAATTCGTCCCTTACCAGACCGTGCAGATACACCACCCTGAAAGGCTCCCTCTTCATGAAAAACAGGCTCATGACTATCATGCGGGCTACCCAGAAGAAGAGGATATCCCATCCGGTCACGAGCAGGTGGGTGGGAAAGAAGGCCCTGAGTTCGGGTGTATTCTTGGGCCACCCCAGGGTGGCAAATGGCCACAGGGCCGATGAAAACCATGTGTCCAGAACATCTTCATCCTGTCTCAGCTGGACCTCTTCACCATAGTACTTCCTGGCCTCCTCGAGGGCCTCCTCATAGGTCTTTGCCACGAACATCCTGCCGTCAGGACCGTAGTAAACGGGTATTCTATGCCCCCACCAGATCTGTCTGGATATGGGCCAGTCGCGGACATTCTCCATCCAGTTGAAGTAAATCTTCTTTCCCCTCTCCGGAATGATCCTGACCTGATCCCTTTTGACCACTTCTATCGCATCCGGTGCGAAGTGGCGCAGATTCAAGAACCACTGCTCCGAAAGGTACGGCTCGATCACAGTACCACATCTGTAGCAATGGCCGACAGAGTGGCGGTGCTCCTCCTCTTTAACCAGATAACCCTCCTCCCTGAGGAGTTCCACGATTTTCTTTCGGGCCTCGTACCTGTCCATCCCCTCGAAGGGACCGGCGTTCTCGTTCATGCGGGCCTGAGTGTCCATCACTATAACCCTCGGAAGGTTGTGCTCGTTCCCTATCTCGAAATCAGTGGGGTCGTGGGCTGGAGTCACTTTCACCGCACCGGTCCCGAACTCCTTATCCACCCTCCTGTCCGCAATTATGGGGATTTCAGGAGAAACCTCCACCTCCTTCCCATCGGGAAGACTGCCCCTGCGAATCCAGTCCACCAGGGGTAACCTCACCTTCTTTCCAATAAGGTGCTTATACCTGTCGTCATCCGGATTCACCGCCACAGCAGTATCGCCCAGATATGTCTCCGGACGGGTGGTTGCCACCACCAGCTCCCCGCTACCATCCGCGAGCGGATAGCGAATATACCACAGCCTGCCCTCCACCTCCCTGTATTCCACCTCATCATCCGCGAGAGTGGTCCCGCAACGGGGGCACCAGTTTATGAGATACAGATTTCTGTATATCAGGCCCGCCCTGTACAGCTCGACGAAGGCGGTTATTACAGCCTCGTAGTAGTCCGGATCCATCGTGAATCTGGCCCGGCTCCAGTCGGCACTGACCCCCAGGCGCTTAAGCTGATTCACTATTATATTTCCATACTTTTCCTTCCACTCCCATACCCTCCTGAGAAACTCCTCCCTGCCCAGATCAAATCGGGTCTTCCCCTCCTTCGCAAGCTCCCTTTCCACCTTGTTCTGGGTAGCAATTCCGGCATGGTCGGTTCCCGGCTGCCAGAGCACCTCGTATCCCTGCATCCTGCGAAAGCGCACGGCTATATCCTGAATGGTATTGTCGAGTACATGACCCATGTGGATCTTCCCCGTGACATTGGGGGGCGGCATCATAACCACGAAGGGCTTCTTCCTTCCGGAAAGGACATTTTCGGGATTTGCCCTGAAATAACCCTTCTTCTGCCACCAGTCGTACCACTTTTCCTCTATTTCCTTATAGGAGTAGGTCTTGGGAAGGTTCATAAGTAAAAGTTTACACGACGAACCCCATGCACTCATCCCCCAGAAGGTACCACCCCGCTACTGCTATCTCCCCGGGAATTCGCAGAAGGCAAGGGGGATACTTATTCCTTTTTCACCTCTCTGACCCGGTACCCCCTCTCTTCGATTTCCCTCAATATTTTTTCAAGGGATTCCACACTGGAAATGGAGAAAGCCGCCCTGTTTTCCCCCGCAGAGACCGATTCGACCAGTCCCCCATTTCTCTCTATAATTTTGCTCACCGTCCTTTCACATCCGGGGCAGGACATTCCCTCAAGGACCAGTTCCACACGCATGCAGGAATTTTAAAGGATGAATGTAATTAAACTGAGGAGATCAGATTTCCACGGCCACACCATAAATCCGCTTTATCTTCTCCAGCACCTCATCCACCCCATCCAGCTCCCGATACGCGTAAATCATGGGATGCTCCGTATGAAGAAGGTCCCCGTTATCCTCGAACACTTCCTCCACCAGCTTCTCCCCCTTTCGCAGACCTATCACCTCTATATCCACATCCCTGTAAGGCTCGTATCCGTAAAGGCGTATGAGCCTTTCCGCCAGGTCCTTTATCCGCACCGGCCGGGAGGGTTTCAAAAAGAATATCTCCCCTCCCCTGCCCAGAAGAGCCGACTGGAATATGAGATAGACGGCCTTATTCACATCCATGAAATATCTGCTGGCCTCCTCGTGGGTAAGGGTTATCTTTCTGCCCCTTTCTATCTGCCTCATGAAGAGGGGAACCACGCTCCCCCTGGAGCCTATCACATTCACGAACCTGACGCTTATGTACCCGGCCCTCCTTACCACCTCCTCCGCCACCCTCTTCGACATCCCCATTATCCCCGCGGGATTCACCGCCTTATCCGTGGAAATGAAAACCAGCTTATCCACTCCGGAACTGCGGGCAATCTCCACCACATTCCTCGTTCCGTATATGTTTACCTCCACCGCCTTCCAGGGAAAATCCTCCAGCAGGGGAACATGCTTGTAAGCGGCGGCATGAAACACCATATCGATATCGTACTTAGAGAAAACCTGTTCAAGGTCGAATCGGGAAGTTATATCCCCCAGAAATACCTTCACAGAGGGAAATTCCTCCCTCTGCTCGAACAGTCTGGTCTCATCTATGTCCAGAGATATAACCTCTCCCACATCGAGGTCCATCAGATGTCTGACGATTCTGGATCCGATGAAACCGGCTCCCCCTGTCACCAGCACGCTCCTGCCCCGGAAGAACCCCCTGAGTTCTTCCATATCCACATTAAAGTCCTCTTCCTCTATCAACTCCACGGGGTCCAGCTCCACCACCTGCCGCAGATAAACCCTCTCATCTCCCACGAAACGGGCCGGAAGGATCCGTATATCCCTGACCCCCGCCCTTATAAGCCGCTTTTCTATCTGTCTGATGCGGCTCAGGGGAGCCGAAGGCATGGCGATTATAACCACATCCACACCGTACTGCCTGATAACCCTGTCTATATCCGGCTCTCCTCCCAGAACTCTGACACCACGGAATTCTCTGCCGTGCAGGGAAGGGTCATCGTCCAGAAACCCCACCACATCGAACCTGTTTCGGGAATCCCTCAGTATCTGCTTCCCCGCTTCCCCGAAGCCGTAAATAAGGACCTTTTTTCTCTCCATAACTTATGTATGTTGCCGACCAGTATAAAGTTTAAAAGGGCCGCGAGCCATCCCAATATCTCCGGCTTTCCGACAAGCAGAATGGCCTCCATTGAAAATGCAACCTGAAGGACTCCAATCACCAGCACGACCCCCAGGGGGGACAGCCTCGCCAGGAGCAGATGGTGGAGATGTCTGTTATCCGAATAGAAAAGCATGTGCAGGTTCCTGAATGCCCCCTTAAGCGTCCTGTAGGAACCGTATATGTACCGAAACCTGCGATACATGACCCACAGGGTATCGAATATGGGAATGGACAGAATCAGAACCGGTATTATGGGCCAGATTTTAGAATCCGAATTCTGGGTCAGGAATATGGAAAAGGCAGCGAGTATATAGCCGAGCGTCAGGGAGCCATTGTCCCCCATAAAGGTCCTCGCAGGGGGGAAATTGAAGATGAGGAACCCGAGCACGGACACAGCGAACAGGAGCGATACCATATAAAGGGTCCAGTTTCCACTCCATTTGAACAGGTAGGCGAATGTCAGAAAAGATATGAAGGCAACGGTACCTGCAACACCGTCTGCGCCGTCTATCATATTCATGGCATTTATAACCCCCATGACCCCCACTATGGTGAGGATAAACGAAAAGGCGGGATGAAGCTCGATGCCAAACCCGATGGTGTGTATTCCAAGTCCGGAGAGGAATATGAAGGCGGCAGCGAAGAATTCGAAGATCATCTTCTGAGAAAAGTGCAGATCGAATACATCGTCCAGGAGCCCCTCCACGAGTATGAGGAACATTCCGGCAGTAAACAGGGTATAGAGGTGAAAAATGTCAGTGATGAAGAGGGACACAAAATAGGCTGACATGATAAACGCCAGTCCTCCGAGCCTGGGCTTCGGTCCGGTGTGAATCTTCCTGCGCGATGGCTTATCGCATATCCCAAGCCTGCATCCGAGAAGCATGGATGAATAGGTCAGCACCACTGAAAGGACAAAAGACATCATAAGATAGATCCACATAGCCTCCCCCGTTAAGTAAAAATGTTATCAAAATTTCTAATTATTGTCAACCTTCCGCCGAATGAGCACCGTCTTGATCCGCCTCTTGTCGGCATCCTTGATGACTATTTCCACACCCTCCAGGCCCGGAAGCCTTACGACGGAATTCACTTCGGGGAATCCCCCCGTTTCCTTGAGTATAAGGCCGGCCAGCGTGGATATGTCGTCATCCACTTCCCTGGGAGAGAACCGTATGCCCATCTCCTTCTCGAGAAAGGAAATGAATTCATCCACCGGCATCCTGGCATCTATCCTGTAGACCTTCTCCCCTTCGTGCATGACCACCCGGTACCTCTGGGGGGATTCCTGGTACGACTGCCTTATATCACCGACGATCTCCTCCACCAGGTCCTCCATGGTCACCATACCCACAACTACCCCAAATTCGTCCACCACGAGGGCAATGGGCATCCTCTCCTCCTTGAGGACCTCGATGGCTTCCAGTATCGTGAAGTTGAAAGGGATGAACTGGGCAGGTTTTGCCAGCTTTCGGGCAGTGGTTCCCATTATATCGGAGAGGGTTCCAGATTCCATGCTCTTCAGGATACGCAGGAACACATCCTTTATGTAGAGGATGCCGATGAAATCCCCCGTCTCCTTTTCCATAACGGGATATTTGGTGTGGTAATATCTGCGGAACATCTCCATAACCTCCGCGAGGGGGGTGTCGTCCCTCACATATTTCATCTCCACCCGGGGAATCATGGCCCTGGTAACGGGGGTATCGTCGGCCCTTATGAGATTCCTGAGCATGAAGAAGAAGTCTTCGCTGAATGTCTTTTCCCGCTCGAACACCTCCACGATCCGCTCGAACCTCTCCCTATCGATGCCCCCGAAGAGGCTTCCGAGGGACTCCAGAATCAACCTGATACTCGATGACCGGCCACTCACTGCCTGCGAAAATTATAATGTAAAACTCAGAAGCGCTGTAATATCTTCCTGTATATCTCCAGAAGCTCTCCCACTTCGTCGGGACTGGTCATGAGCTGTAGGATCCTGCGCCTTATTAGAACCTCCTCCGGCACAGGGGGAATCTCCATCCTGTACGGACGGGCCCTTACAGCCTGCCTCTTCCTCTCCAGCTCCTGGCTCTTCAGCCCCGTATATGCCTCCATCAATCTGTTGAGAATCTTCCTCTGCCTCTCCAGGAGTTTCCTGTCCACCTTTCCAAGACGAATCCGCCTTTCGATGTCCTCCATCTCCTTCTCTATCTCCCTGAGGCGACGGGCATGCTCCCTCCCCCTCTCCCCTATGGATTCCAGCCCCCTCCTGATGCCCTCCAGCATCTGTCTGATGCGGGCCTGCTGGTCCGCCAGCCTCCTGTAAGCCTCCACGGAAACATTTCCCCTGGAGATCATCATCTGCAATCTCCCGTTGAGGGAAGCCTGTTGCCCTACAGCCCTGGCCATCTGCTGAAGCATTTCCTGAAAACCCGTGGATGAGGAGGCGCTGGAAATCTGATTCATGGATTTACTGACCTCTATAAGGGACAGAAGCATATCCCTGCGCTCCCCCTCCAGGAAGGGCTCCGCCCCCCGGTCATCACCATAGTACATGCGAAGTCGAGCCTCATCCGCATTGTCGAATGCTGAGTACAGATACCCCACTATGGATGCAGATACGAGGAAATTCTTCGGAATCACCTCCCTCAGCTGAAGGAGGACCACCCTCAGAGCATCCACCACATTCTGCTGCTCGTAATACTCCTTCACATCGGAGTTGTAAAGGATGAAGGCCACCTGCTCCCTTATCCTTCTCAATTCCTCGAGAATCTCCTTCTTTCTGGAGGAAATCATGGACGAGAGCATCCTGGACATGCGGGAGGAGAGGTTTCGCATCCTCCGGGCCATTTCCATCCTCTCACTGGGGGAAACCCTCTGGCCAGAGCGCATCCTCTGCACCATCTGCTTCATATCCAAAGATAAGGAGTCCGCCTCGCTTCCCATATTGCTGAGGGAATCACTAAAGGGTCTTTCCAGCTGTTTCGAAAGCTCCCTCATGGAAGATGAGATGGAATCCATCATAGCGGCTATGGAATCCTGCTCCGCAGGACCGGAGGCGAGCTCCTGACGAAAAGCCAGCTCTTCCAGCTGGCGGGCCAGCTCCTCCAGGCGCTTCTCCTGATAGAATCTGTTGAGGGTTTCATAAGTGGCCCTGATGCTCTCCTTGAGGCGCTCCATATCCCTGATCACCCTGTCCATCAATCTCTTCCTGTCCATATCGGAAAGATTCCGATTTTCCAGCTTCTGCAGTTTTTCCAGTATGGACTTCATTTCCCCGTCCAGTATGCGCCTGTAGATCTCCTCCAGTTTCTCCACCATCTGCTGTAGTTCCTCATCGAAGGGAATAAATCGGGACATTTCCTGCATCTGGCGCGATACCTCCTGCATCTGCCTGTTGATTTCTTCCACCCTTTCCATCAATCCCCTTATCCCCGTGGAGTCCATGGTGTATATGCGGCGTACATCCTCCTGAAGCTGATCAGCCTTTTCGAACACATCCTCCATGCGACCGGTGGATGTGGCCATCATGGTATCCGACATGCTCGTCTGCTCGTGGAGGGTGGGAAACCGGACGGTAATCATGTCTTTCGACCTCTGACCCCGCAGATCCTCAGCCACAACCTCTATCCTGACCTCATCCCCCGGAAGCATACCGGAGGCATTGAGATCCACATACCTCAGGAAGGTGTCCTTCAGGGGAGAGTCGGGACGCATGGATACGACCTCCCTCGATGAATTGTCGAAGACATACGAAATCCTCACCCTGCGCAGACCGATGTCATCCGTGGAAACAGCCCCCAGAGGTACAACCCCATCCTCCGGCAGATAGACGAATTTTCGGGACGGCAGAACTATCCGAACAACCGGAGGCATATCCCTGACCATCTTTATAGAGATTCTGCGGGGAAAAAGGTAGGATCTTCCCATCCTGTAAAGGCGGAATGCAATCTGTGTATCGGAAACCACTCTCAGTACAGAATCCACACCCTCGAGCCGGACACTGTCCCCATCGTGGTACACCCTCAGCCGCACCCGGCTCCCCTGGAGGGCGGGAACCTCGTAGGCGTTTCGAAAGATATAAGTTCTCCCGATGTACGGAGCGAAAATCTCCACCCTCAGACTCTCCACCACGGGACGGGACACAACGGCAAACGAATCCAAAACAGCAGAAGCAAAGCGCAGATAATACCTTCCAGCATTCAGGCCGGAAAGGGTATCCCTCATGGTATCCCCGGGAAGCACCCTCAGGCTGATGGCCGTATCCGGCCCTGCAACCAGAACATTCTCGGGCAGGGGACTGCGGCTCACCACGAGCACAGGAACATCCTCCCCGTAGAAGAATACATACCCATCCACCCTCGCGGATACCTCCCTGTCAACGATACCCAGCCTCCACAGGTAGAGGGGCCTCCTCAGCTGAAAAGAGATGGCGAATACCGCCGCGGATAGGGGTAAGAGGGCAAAAATTCTCCAGTCCGGACGATATATGCGCCAGAAGTGTAATCTCTTCTTCTTCAAGCGGGAAGCGAGCCTCTCATCTCCCGTCTCCACATAGGTTATAAGGAGTTCATCCAGGTCCGGATGGGAATATTCGTACATCCATGCAATCTCCCTATCTCCGGAGCGGAGGAACTTCCACAAAGCGTAGAGGACTGAAACCAGAGCGGAAAGGAGGGAAGCGAAAGAAACAGGAAAGGGATAGATGGCCATGAGAAACAGAGATGTGGAGATACCGATGAATAGGGCCTCGATGAGGGCCCACAGGAGCAGATAAATTCTTCCCAGAATGATAGGTTTTTTCACCCTGCACGCAATTATAAAGCAAAATCCACCCCATTAAAATTGTGATGAATGGGTGAAGTTTTGGAGAAGAAATTTTTGATTCTCAAAGATATCGAGGCAGGCATCCTGTCCCTGAGGCAACTGGCAGGCAAATACAACTGTTCTCTGGAAACCGTGCTCCGCATTAAGAAAGAAGGGTGGGACTACAGGCCCCACGGAAGAAAAAAGCCGGAGAAATTGAGAAAGAGAATCATAGAACTTTACGAAAAGGGCATGAGCATAAAGGAAATCGCCAGCAATCTGGATGAAAGGGTCTCCGAAAGCTCCATCAGGAAGATTCTCAGGAAGCCGGACAGGGAGCTGGAAACTCACCTGTGGTGGTATGCGAGGGAGGGGAAATGGGACCTCTTCAGAAAGCACATAGGCAAAATGTACACAGTAGAAGATATTTCATCCCTGGCCTCCATTCCGGATGAACTGCTTCCCGCCCACCTGAAGGTATCGAAAGCTTTTTACCTGTACTGCAACACCAATTACGGAGTAAAGGAAATCCTGAGAGACCTGGAAGATATAGAGGAGAATCTGAACCCCCGCATGCAGAGAACCAGATTCAGAATCATGGGACTGAAGATATACCTTATTCCACAGATGACATGGGACAGCAGGGAAACTTACTCCAGGACCATCAAAGAAGTCGCAGAGACATTCCAGATAAACAGGGAATCCCTGAGAAAGCTCTCAGATGAGTACTATCTGCTCGCCCTGTCCACCTACTGCCTCTATCTGCTTCATACAGGGAGTAGCAGTTTTATGAAGCACACCGGTAAGCTGATAAAAGGACTCGGAAGAGTGAAGAACATGTGCATAAAGAATGCCCTGATGACGAGGCTGAGGATACTGGGCTTCCCGCAGTTTGCAAACAAGCAGGATCCGAATCATGTGATAAGCGTCCTGTTTTCCGGAGACTTCAAGGCGGTAAAAGAGCTCTACGAAAAACACAGGAATACGGACATAGATTCTGTTAGAAATAGGCTCAATTATGCAATGTTCTATGTAAATCTATTTTCCGGCCGGCTGGAGGAGGCCGGACACTTTCTGGAAAAGATGCTCCAGCAGAAGGCCACACCTGGGGTCTCGATGCTGGCCCTCGAAATTGCCCAAAGCAACCTCCTCATGGCCATGGGCAAAAAGCAGGAAGCCCTGAAAAAGGTGGAGACCTGCATAGACAGATCCGGGGAGTTGAGCATCCTCTTTGGAAAGACTAAAAAAGCCTTCACTCCCCGCCACAGGATAGCCCGGTACTACGAAATGGGCAAGCTGAAGGAATCCTACAGGCTTGCGAAAAAATACCATCTGATGGGGCTTCTCATGATTATTATACTGACCAGGCCGAAACACATAACCCGCCTGAAGAGCTTCCCCGAGCTCAGACCCCTCTATAAACTGCTCCTGGAAAAAGATATAAGGGTCAGGGTTCTGCTTCTGAGGAAAAAGCCCAGGATAATATACCTGCGGGAGAGCATCGAGCTGAAGGGGGATCAGGTCCTCTTCCTTCTGAAACTGCTGGATGGAAACCGCATAACGGTTCCCAGAAAAAGGATGCGCCGGTACAGGAAGATTATCAAACTGCTCGAGAATTCCTGCACCATAAAATCCCATGCAGAGGAGGATACGGTGGTACTCTGGATAAAGGACAGGAACATCCTCTACGACATTTACGAATTCGAGCAAAAGGCCAGACAATCCATGAAACTCATGGAAAGCGGAAGATCCGAAGAGGCCAGGAGATTGAAAAGGGAAGCCAGGAAGATGGTGCAGGCAATCCCCTTCTTTCAGGATGCATACAGGGACCTGGAAGCTTCTTACATACTCGACAGACTGCTGAATTACATAAAATATGTGAATGCGTGAGGACGGTCCTTTAGATTTTTACACATGAAGCTGGACCATGTCGCGATAGCGGTCAACGATTTCGAGGAAACCGTAAATTCTTACAGGAAACTCTTCGGGGTGGAACCGAAAATAGAAGTTGACGAAGGCAGGGGCCTCAGGATAGCGGTGTTCAGCCTCGAAAATGTAAGGATAGAGGTCATGACACCGATGAGAGAGGATACAGCCATAAGCAAGTTCCTCAAGAAGAGGGGCAATGGAATACACCATCTGGCTTTTAAGGTGAAGCGCCTGGAAGATTATCTGAAGGACTTTCCTCCCATAACCCCCATAGAAAAGGGAATCACTGCACCCCGCGTGGTATTCCTGGACCTCGATTCCACCCACAGGATACTGATAGAACTGGTGGAGGATTGAAGTGAAGAGGAAGGTTGTAATAGATACGAGCGTAATTACAAATCCGTACAGCACCAGAGAAATAGCCAGAAGCCTGGAAGAGGCCATGGAGGAATTTATACATCTGGCAGGAGATTCGGGCTACGAAATATACGCCACTCCATCGACGGTCGAAGAGTTAAAGACATTCTTTCAGGAACTTCCAGTGGATTTCTACAGGGTGGTCCGCATAAAAACCCCCAACAAGTACGAAGTCCGCATTCCGGGCATTGTCCTTTACGATTTCCTCGCACAGATGCGGGACAGGATAAACAGGGGGCTGAGGGTTGCAGAAAAGGCCGTAAGGGAGTTCAGGGATAAGGAGGAGAAGGAAGCCATCAGGTATCTCAGGGATAATTACAGGCGGGTGATGAGGGAAGGGATAGTGGATTCGAAAGAAGACATAGACACCATTCTGCTGGCCCTTCAGGAAGATGCTTCCCTGTCCACAGCCGATGAGGGACAGATAGACCTCGCAAGGAAACTGGGTATAGAGATAATAGAACCGGCAGTTCTCTACAGGCTCATGAGGAGGGAAACAGAAGAGTGAAGCGCCCCCACCGGGATTTGAACCCGGGTTTCCAGGTTGAGAACCTGGCGTCCTGGACCAGGCTAGACGATGGGGGCTTGTCCTAAAAGTTTAAAGCATTTCCAATACCGATTTCAAGGGACACGGGTCTCCATTCGCTTCCACAGGGCCGACACAGAAAGCCCGGGAGGGGCCCGTCGGGTGCAGGCAGGGAACAGCCACAATTTCCCATATTTTAAATCACTGATTTCCAACAGAATATCTATAGACGCTGTAAAATTGGGTCATGCTGGTACTTGTATCCATTTTTATAGCGTCCATTGCTTTGATTTATACCCATTTTGCTATTACGAATCCCCAGAATATTCACCTGGTCAGTGCTCTGAGCTTCTTAATATTCGCACTCGTTGCATGGAGAAAGGCCATATCCCTGAAACTGGAGACGGCCAGAGCGAAACTGATAGCATTTCTGGGAACGGGAGGATTGTTCATAACTGCCGGATTCCTCACGCATGGAAGCCTGTCCCACACACTGAATATAATCGGATACATCTTCCTCATTATAGGCGTGGTGTTCATGTTCATAAACCTCTACAGCATGGGCTACAGCCTCGAACTGAAGGAGTGGATACAGGTTCTCATAGTCTTTGCATTCCTCTCCGCCATAGCCATCTACATGGGCATAAACAACGAGATTTCCCTCCTGGGCTGGATACTGACAGGGCTGTCCCTGTTTCTGATTCTGGTGGCATCCGCAGTTCTGCGCATATTCTGGGGCAGTGACCTGGGTATGAGATGGACCATAGGGGTATTAGCCGGAATTCTGCTCGCCATTGCAACGGTATCCTACGCTTCCTTCATGTCCACGGATAACCTGACATACAGCCTGGTGGCCCATTTCTTCTACAGTTCTTCCGGTGCATTGATGGCCATGCTGTATATGCTTCCCGATTGAACGGAAGGAGGTGGAATTTATAATTTGGCCATGAAGATTCTCATAAAGGCCGATTACATCCTGACCATGGACGAGAATGACACCATAATCGAAGATGGTGCCGTACTTGTGGAAGATGGCATTATAAAAGCCGTGGGGAAGGGGATCCAGGAAGATGGGGCGTATGTGATAGACGACAGACCGGCAATCCTTATGCCCGGCTTCATAAACACCCACACCCACATAGCCATGGTGGGGTTCAGGGGGCTTGCAGACGATAGGGAGCTCATGGACTGGCTACAGAACTATATCTGGCCGGCGGAGAACAGGGTGGTGGATGAAGAATTCATAGAGCTGTCCGTACCTCTGGCCCTTGCAGAGATGATTTCCAGCGGAACCACCACCTTCAACGACATGTACTTCTTCCCAGAAATAACAGCCCGCATCACGAGGGAGGCAGGCATGAGGGGATTCATTTCCGAGGGTGTCATAGACTTCCCGACCCCCTCAGCGAAAAGCCCCGATGAAGGGCTGGCCATAGCAGAAAGCTTCATAAAAAACTGGAAAGAAGATGAGCTCATTTATCCCGTAATGGGCCTGCATGCCCCCTATTCGTGCTCGAGGGACTTAATACTCAGGGGATACGAAATGGCCCGCAGGTACGGGGTTCCCCTCCACATGCATGTGTCGGAAACGAGGGCTGAAGTCCAGCAGATTAAAAAGCAGTACGGAACCACACCCGTCAGGTATCTGGATTCCATCGGGGTGTTATTCGATGGGTTTATCGCAGCCCACAGCGTGTGGCTGGACGGGGAAGAAATAGACATCTTCAGGGAGAGGGGAGTGGGCGTTGCCCACAACACACAGAGCAACATGAAGCTGGCCAGCGGAGTGGCTCCAGTCCCCGATATGCTGAAGAGGGGGGTGAAGGTGGGGCTCGCACCGGATGGAGCCGCATCTAACAATGACCTGGACATGGTGGACGAGATGAGGAGCGCCGCCCTGGTCCACAAAGTTCACAGACTGGATCCCACGGTCATGAACGCCCGGGAGGTGGTCAGAATGGCCACCATAGGGGGAGCAATGGTGCTTGGAATAGACGGCATCGTGGGAAGTGTAGAGGTAGGGAAGAGGGCAGACCTCATAACGGTTTCCCTCTCGGGGTTCCACATGATGCCCATATACGACCCCTATTCCCACCTGGTATACGCTGCAAAGGGAAGCGATGTGCAGAGTGTCCTGGTCAACGGCAGAATTCTCATGGAGAAAAGGGAGCTCAAGACGCTGGACCCGGAGAAAATAGCCCACAATGCCCGAATACTGAAAGAGAGAATCCTGAGTGCTTTGAAATAGAGGGGGCATGACAGCCCCCATGCTTACCCTATATCTCTCTTTATGGCCTTTTCGAAGTTCTCCTCCACCACCTTCCAGTCCAGATTGGCGAAGAAGGCATCCAGATACTTGCCCTTTGCAGTTCCGTAATCTATGAAGAAGGCATGCTCAAACACATCTATACCCAGTATGAGCTGGGCATTCCATATTGGATAAATGTTCTGCTCATCCCCTATGGCAATCATGAGCCTCTTGAAATCGTAATCGTACGCAACCCATGCCCATCCACGGGCAGCCATGGCCGTTGCCCTCAATTCCCTGTAAAACCTATCGTAGGAGCCGAAATCCTTCTCTATCTGCTCCATAAGTCTTCCCTCAGGCTTTCCACCCTCACCCCCCAGGTGTCCGAAGTAGAGCTCGTGGTTCTTGGTGCCACCGATGGCCCGTGTTATATCCACCTTTATCGCCCTCAGGTGGGAGAGGGTGGGGTTGGCCTTCTCGTAGAATTCCCCGGGCATGCGCTCCAGAAGCTCCATCCCCTCGTTGTACTTGGCTACATATCCCAGATACAGCTTTATATGCTCATCCATAGTGCGGGCAGAGATTCCATCCATCTCCCACAGCTGGGGCCTCACCTTCTTGAAATCTATGGGCTCGTATTTTTTGAACGCCATGTTCCACCTCCTGTTATTTCTCAAATTTTAAAGTATAAAATCGACTGAATTTATAGGAAAATTTGGAGTGCAGAAATGACCCGACCCGAAGAAAGGAACCGATTATTCCCTGATAACCTTCTCCACCTCGTTATTCTGCCCCAGGATTACAACGGTGGGCCTGTAGCTGTCGTACTTATCCTCATCCACACATCGGAAAGCCATGATGATAACCCGGTCCCCCACCTCCCCCAGACGGGCAGCAGCCCCGTTCAGAACAATTCTCCTGGAACCCCTTTCCTCTTCTATGGCGTAGGTGACGAATCTTTCCCCATTGGTTATATTGACCACCAGAATCTCTTCGTAGGGCTTTATTCCCGCCTTTTCCATCAGCTCAGCATCTATTCCAAGACTACCCGTATAGTGAAGATACTTGTCCGTAATCGTGGCATTATGCAGTTTACCCTTGAGAATCCTGATCATTTTTACATCTCCTTCCCGTTTACGAGCACTGTGGACGAAGGATAGATAATTTTGAACATCTCCACCACGCTCTCCACCATGGGCTCCCTTATGAGCAGAAAAAGCTCATTTTCACCCGAACTGATCATCTCTATGTTGGCTCCGGTGCTGGCCACTATGTTGAAGGCATCTGCTATCATCTGAAGGCGGTCCCCTCCCGTAAACTTCAGGAGGGCCACCCCATCATCGGCAAACACCTCCACCTCGGGAAAATCGTAAAGCAGAGCGTAAAGGTATCCCCTCGCATCCTCCACCTGGCTCTCCCACACCACGAAAGCAAAATCCGCCCTTCCCCCAATCGGGGCGTCGAAACTGACAGCCAGAACTTCTATATTCCTCTTCACCAGTTCGGAGAAGATATCTGCCGCAACACCGGGCCTGTCCCTCAGCCCCCTCACAGTCACCTTCCCCACCCGCGTATAAACATCCAGATGCATAGTTTCCAAAATTTTACATCAGCTTCTCTTTGAGTTTAATCAGATCCGCCCACCTGGAATCCACCTCATCTATTCCGGAATCGTACTCGGGAACCGTGCAGGAATCGGAGCACAGGGGCTTCATGGGAATGGACAGGAGCACCTGTTCCCGTATGATGGGAGCCAGGTCATATTCGTCGCCCGAAACATAAAGGGTTTCTATGTACTCATCCTTTATCATGCCTTCGGGTATATCCGGAACTTCCCCTTTCTTCAGGTAGAATGCGCCCAGGTCTTCGAACTGCTTTTCGAACTCGGTCAGGCATCTGGAGCATGTCAGTCTGAATACGAATCGGGTCCTGAGTTTGATTTCGTAATTATTGCGATTCCTGTAAATCTCTATGTGGGTGTCTATGTTTCCCACTATGGGATAATCTATGTCTTCCAGGTCGAGTTCACCGGCCGTGGAGGACACATGGAATGTGTTCTTCCCCTTCCTCAATTCGTTCAGCTTGAGGATAATCTGCTTCATGGCTCCTCCCTATTTGACAAATTTTAAAGCGGGGCAACCCCGCACGCATCACTCAAGTCCAAGAGCCACCCTGCACTTGGGACACAATCCATCCTTTATATCCGTGGTCCATACCCAGCACCTCTCGCACTTCTCCCCCTGCGCATGGCTCACCCCCACGAAGAGGCCGTCCTCCTCGGTGGTCACATCCCCTCCCCTCTCGAGGGCCACCTGGGAAACAACAAGTATCTCCCTCAGGTCATCCCTGCGCCTCTCCAGAAGACGCATAAGGTCTTCATCCCCGCTCCAGAGATAAACCCTGGCATCCAGATTGCTGCCTATAATCTTCTTCTCCTTCCTGGCCACCTCCAGCACAGGGAAAACCCTCTCCCTGACCTCCAGAAGCCTTTCGAACTCGGAAGCCAGCTCCCGGTCAATCCACTCCCCGCGTATCCGGGGGAAGGATTCGAAGAACACGCTCACTTCGTCTTTGAATGGAAGGAACTGGTAGGCCTCCTCTGCTGTATGGGAAAGGACAGGGGCGAACATGACCAGTATACCCCTGAGAATATGATAGATGACAGTCTGGGCGGAGCGTCTCGGAAGGCTGTCGGCCCTGTAGGTATAGAGCCTGTCCTTAAGCACATCCAGATAGAAGGATGAGAGCTCCACATTTACGAAGTGGAAGTATTCCTTGTAAACCCTGTGAAATTCATACCTGTCGTAGAATTCATCCACCCTCTCCACCAGCAGGGCATACCTGTGGAGCATGTATCTATCGAGGTCCTCCAGCTGTTCGTATGGGACCATGTCCTCCTGCGTGAAATCGTAGAGGTTGGAAAGCATGAACCGGTATGTGTTCCTTATCTTCCTGTAAGCATCCACCAGACCCCTGAGTATCTGCTCTCCGAGCCTGATATCCTGCGTATAGTCAGAAGATGCCACCCAGAGCCTCAGTATATCGGCCCCATACTTCTCTATAATCTGGGATGGTGGAATCACATTGCCCAGGGATTTATGCATGGCCCTCCCGTGCTCATCGAGGGTCCACCCATGGGTGACCACCTCCCTGTAGGGGGGCTCGTTCTTGACAGCCATTCCCAGCATCAGGGAGGCGTTGAACCATCCGCGGTGCTGATCCGAGCCCTCCAGATACATATCGGCAGGCCACCTGAGGCGGGGAGAGGAATTGAGTACTATAAGGCCCGTGGCACCCGAATCGAACCACACATCCAGTATATCGTACTCCTTATCGAAACCCTCCGTGGCCCCGCAGTGGGGACACTTGAACCCCTCGTACAGGAAGTACTCCACGGGTTTGAGCAACCAGACATCAGACCCCTCCTCGTGGGTCATCCTCGCCACATTTTTAATCACCCCGGGGTCCAGAATGGACCTTCCACAGCTGGTGCACTTTACGGCCGGAATGAAAACCCCCCACACCCTCTGGCGGGAAAGGACCCAGTCGGGCCTCTCCTTCACCGAGGCGTAAATTCTGTTCCTGCTCTGGGGAGGAATCCACTTTACATCATCTATGGCCTTGAGAGCCCGCTTCCTGAGGTCCTTATGCTCCAGATTGAGGAACCACTGGCTCGTGGCCCTGAAAATGAGGGGATTCTTGCATCTCCAGCAATGGGGATAGGAGTGAACGATGGACTCAAGACGGTAAAGGAGCCCCCTTTCCCTGAGCCTCTCTATGGCCCTTTTTCCCCCCTCGTGATAAACGAGCCCCGCCACCCCCAGGGGGTGCGATGTCTGCTTATCGGCTTCCGCGGTGAATCTTCCATACTCATCCACGGGCGAGAAGATCTCCAGAGAATACTTCCTTCCCGCTTCGAAGTCCTCCCTTCCATGGCCCGGAGCTATGTGGACTATTCCGGTACCCTCCTCTGTGGAGACGAAATCCACCATTATGGCGGGGGACTCCCTGTCAGGGAAAAGGGGATGCTCGAAGACCATCCCCTCGAAGTAATCTCCCCTGACCTCTTCTAAAATCTCGTAATCCCCATCGAGGACATTCAGTCTGGACTTTGCAAGGGCAATTCTCCTGCCCCTGTGATGGACTATAACATAATCTATATCCGCAGAAAAGGCAAACGCCCTGTTGGAAATCAGGGTCCATGGGGTTGTGGTCCACACGAGGATATACAGCTCCCCATCCTTCTGGCGGGCCATGAAGTAAAGGGATGGATCTTCCTTGTCCTTATATTCGATTTCAGCCATGGCCAGAGCGGTCCGGCAGTGGGGACACCAGTGGACAGGAAGCCTTTCCCTGTAAATATACCCCTCCTCCACCAGATAAGCGAATATCTCCAGCTCCGAGGCCTCATAATGCTTATCCAGGGTGATATAGGGGTTCTCCCAGTCGGCAAATACGCCCAGCCTCTTGAATTCCTCCCTCTGGACATCCACCCAGTGGAGGGCGAATATTCTGCACTTTTCCCTTATGTACGCCTTTACCTGAGGATCCCTGAACTTCTCCGGGTCATCCACGAGCTTCCTGACCCCCTCCTCGCTTATGACTTTATTCTCTATGGGCATACCATGGGTATCCCATCCCGGGACGAAGGGAATCCTGTACCCCTTGAGGGCCTTGTACTTATTCACGATGTCTTTGAGAACCTTGTTCTCTGCATGCCCCAGGTGAATATGACCATTTGCATAAGGGGGGCCATCGTGGAGAACGAACTTCTCCCCCTCCCTCTCGTAAGCCAGCTTATAAAAGACCCTGTTTTCCTCCCAGAACTTCTGAAACCTGGGCTCCCTGCGGGCAAGATTGGCCCTCATGGGAAACTCGGTTCTGGGAAGATTCAATGTGTCCTTGTAATCCTTTCCCATGATTAACCTCCTGAAATTAAGTCCACCGAAAAGGCCAGGTCAGGCCTCGAAATCCCCGCCTTCTCCAGCCCCCTCCTCGGGGAGGATCTCTCCTGCCTCATCCATAACCTTGGAACTGACGAAGATGGGGGCCCCGGCAAGGATGGCGATGGCTATGGAATCGGAGGGCCTTGCATCTATGCTGTGGAGCTTTTCGTCCGTCTTCACGATGAGGCGGGCATAGAAGGTTCCATCTATGAGGTCGTTCACTATGACTTTCTCCAGAGTTCCGCCGAGCTCTCTTATGATGTTTACAATAAGGTCATGGGTCAGGGGACGCCCTATGTCCACCCCCTCGAGGGCCCGGGCAATGGCCTGTGCCTCGAACATTCCGATGGAAATGGGGAGTATTCTCTTGCCTTCCTTTTCGGCAAGCAGGACGAGAAAGGAGGTCTCCCCCTCCTCATTTTTCACCACTATGACATTCTTTACATAAACTTCTAAGAGATTCTTCATTCCTCTTTCACAACTTCCACCTTCACATGCGCCACCACATCGGGATGGAGCCTGACGGGCACCTCATATGTACCCAGGGCCTTTATGGGCTCCTCCAGGAGAATATCCCTTCTGTCTATCTGGGGAAAATCGTATTTGAGCCTCTCGTGGATGTCTCTGGCGGTCACGGAACCATACAGTCTGTCCTCCTCTCCCACCTTCACCGGTATCACTATCCTGGTCTTCTCGAGCTTCTTCCTGAGCTCCTCCGCCTTCTCCCTGAGCCTCTCCAGTTTTCTCCTGCGCATTTCCATTATGCTCTGCCAGTGGCGAATATTGGATTCCGTGGCCAGAACTGCATAACCTCTGGGAATAAGGTAGTTGGCAGCATAACCATACTTGACGGTCACGATTTCCCCTTCCTTTCCAAGTCCTTCCACATCCTGCTTCAGTATGATCCTTACCTTCTTCATCGCATAATCCTCCTTACAGGTAATAGTCCTTAACGAACGGCAGAAGGGCCATTATCCTCGCCCTCTTAATGGCTCTGGCCAGCTGACGCTGGTGGTAGGCACACAGTCCCGTCTGTCTGCGGGACATGATCTTGCCCCTGGGTGTAATAAACTGGCTCAAAAACTCCACATCCTTCCAGTCTATCTTCTTTATTCCCTGCTTATCCAGTCTGCACTTCTTCCTCGCCATCTCCTCCCTCCTTTGATGTGTTCTCTTTAAAAGGGCAGCTCCTCATTTATATCGTCATCCTCGTCGAAATTGATTTCGGGGGGACCCTCTATTATATCTTCCTTGGGGAGCTCTATAACGGGCTCCTCCTCCACCCCCTCCTTCTCCAGGGTATGAACCCTGTAAACGACGACCTCGTATGTGTTCCTGCGGGCACCGGTGGAGGGGTCATCCCACTCCCGGTACCTGAGTCTCCCCTCCACGATAACCGCCTTTCCCTTCGTGAGCCTGCGGACGATCTCCTCTGCTCCCCGGGAAAGGTAAACGCAGTTTATGAACAGGGTTTCCTCCCGCCATTCCCCATTCACCTGAAAACGCCTGGTGGATGCAAGACGGAAATTAACGACGGGTTTTCCCGAAGGCAGATGCTTCAACTCGGCATCGCTCACGAG
Source organism: Caldifarciminota bacterium (assembly GCA_026986535.1). Lineage (GTDB taxonomy): Bacteria > Hydrothermota > Hydrothermia > LBFQ01 > DSFT01 > S143-66. The sequence goes on along the minus strand of JALSOK010000114.1, from coordinate 11,053 downwards.
ACGACCGGACAGGAGGATGAAGTTTATATGGGGAAGGCGGAGCTGGGACATTACTCATCCTCCCTGACCACTATGGAGCGGAGGATATTGGGCTCGAAGCGGAAGTAATCCCTGAGCTTGAGGGCCAGCTGATTGTTCTCCGTCTCGAACTCAATAACCACATAATGCCCCTCGTTGCGCTTCTTTATCTCGTAGGCCAGCTCCCTTATCCCCCAATCATCCACCTTCTTCACCGTTCCCCCATTCTGGGAGATGAATTCCTTAACTTTGTCTATGGTTTCCTTCCTGACGCTCTCGTCAAGGTGCGGGTCTATGATGAACATGGTCTCATAGGCTCTCATCTTCCACCTCCATTTGGGCTGCACATTCGCTACAGATACCCCTGAACATGATCCGGGTATCCTTAACATGATGCTCAAAGTCAAAAGAGAGCTTCACCTTGCTGGCGGGTATATCGTAAATCCTGCCGCATACCTCGCAGTAAAAGTGATAATGCTCCTCGGCAATGTCATACCTGTACTTGTTTTCTCCATCCACCTGGAATTCGATGAGGTCTCCGGAAGCCACCATCTCCTTGAGATTCCTGTAGACGGTGGAGAGGTTTATGGAAGGGATTTCCATACGGGCCCTGAGGTATATCTCCTCGGCCGTAGGATGATCCCTGTACTTATAGATAATCTCCTTGATTACCTTCCTATGCCTCGTCAGCCTTTTCATGACTGTTTACCAGCTTTGCATACTTGCTCTTCAGCCGTGCGGCCTTATTCCTGTGTATTATATTCCTCTTGGCGGCCTTATCCAGTGCCTCGTACAGTTCATTAAGGAGCTCCTTCCTCTTCGCATTATCCGTAGCCTTTTTGATCTTCTTCATCAATGCCTTTATCCACTTCTTATACTTGAGATTGTGAAGCCTTCTCTTTCTATTCTGCCTCTCCCTCTTTTTAACCGACAGACTCTTCTTCGACATTGCGAAATTTTAAAGCCTTCACAGCTGTATGATCGTAATCTGCTTCCTTAGGACCCTGACCATGTAGCGGCCGGAGGGCAGGTCGAAGTCCTCGCCATCCACATGGGCAACCGTATCCTGACCGTTTTGAAAAGTAAAGGAGGGAACCTGACGGTAAACCACATCCCCGTCATCTATATGCTTCCCCTCCTTCACCTTCTGGAGCTTCAGCAGAAGGGAGAGTCTATTGACCCCCTTTCCCCTGAGGAAGACCACATCCACCAGACCATCGTCGGGCTTTGCAAGGGGAAATGTCCTGAACCCTCCCCCCTCCCTCTGATTTATCCCTGCATGGAAGCTCAGGATGGGACCATCGTGCTCCTCCCCACCCAGATTGATCCGGACATCTATGGGTTTCGCATTGAACAGAACATCCCGCAGGGCCGTAAGGAAGAAAGTCTGAAACCCCCTCTTCCTCTGCCTCTTATTCTCATTGCGGGCCACGACACCGGCGATTCCAAATCCGAAGGAGTTGAAGAAATACCTCACCAGGCCCGCCCCCTCCACCACAGCGGCATCCACCCTTTTCTTCCTGAAATCACCCCTGAGTATCCTCCTGACTGTACTCCTGACCCTGCTGGCCCCCGTATTCCAGTGGGAAGAGTGGAAATCGTTTCCCGAACCAAAGGGAATAACGAAAAGGGGAACTCCCGTACCGAGGGTGTAGGGGGCCACATGATTGAGGGTTCCATCACCCCCCAGTATTATCACGGCATCGAAATTCTCCCGAAAGAAGCTGTCCAGGATCTCCCGTGTGTCGGAAGTTTCAGCCAGATACGCATGCATGAAGGAGACCCGCTCCCTCTCTAAAAGGTCCAGTATGTCCCTGTAGCGGGCCGAAGATATACCCCTTCCTGCATTGGGATTGACGATTATACCCAGACATTTAACCTTACCCATACCCAGTAAGACCCGAACTATATTAATTTTAAGCCCATCAGCCCAGGAATATCATGTAATCCCTGACCATCTGCCTGTCCAGGTCCCCATCCACCGCTATTCCGATGAGACGAAGATTCATCATCTCCACTTCCAGCCTGGCGAAGTAGGAAATGGGCAGACCGATACCCAGGGAATCCGTCCTGCGGAAGCTGTATGCAGTCTCATAGATATGCTTTTCCAGAAGCCTCTCTATTCTGTCCACAGCGGTTTCACCACCTATAACTTTCCCGTAGGGGCTATCCTTAAGGAGATTCAGGGCATCGCTGTATGTTTCGGATGACCACAGGGTGTTGAGGAAGGCCGCCGAAAGGGTCCCCCCCTTGAGGTACGGAACGGTGGACGGGGAAACACCCTCCTTCAGCATTATGAGGATTGCCACTATATTCCTCAAATCCACATTCATGGATATGATCTTCCTCAGAGAATCGGCACTTTCGCCGAAGTCCGACAGCCTGCGATGAATGGAAGTATAGTAATTCTGGTAGATTTCCATCTCCCCCTCCAGCACCTTCCCCTCCTTGAGCAAACGGGTTATGCCCGTGGTAAGAGAAAAGGGCAGTTTAACGCCCAAAAGCATAATTTTGTCGAGAACCTCCGAAACGCTCCCCGCTTCCACGAGAGCATCCAGTTTGGAGGAGGGGATGCTGCCGAAGGGCATGAGGGCCTCCCTGATTCTCTGAGCAGGGGAGCCGGAGTGCTTACCCTTTATTATGGTCAGTATGTTATACACATCCCACCTGCTCAAGTATATGGAAATCATCTGCCCGATTTCGTCGCTGGAAAAGCGGAGTATGCTCTGCGTCTCGTCCTCGAAAGTGTACTTGAGCGTAAGGAAGTATGCATTCAATCCCGATGCCACAGCCTGGGATCTGGCCAGAAATTTTTCATATCGGGTTCCACGAAAGAACCGGAATAGATCCTCCACGGATTCGTAGGTGAGAAGTTCTTCGAATACGGAATCCTTGAATAGTCTTGGGAATCGGGCCCGTATCCGTGCATTCACATATTCGAACATGGGGAAATTTTATAGGCCCTGACCACATAGCAAACGCCTGAGGAAAGCCACCGCCCCCTCCCTATCACCCACGAAAGATGCCCTCCCTTCGGGGGAGATGATCACATAGAAGGGGTCCAGATTAACTATTCGCCATATCGGAGTGCCAACGGAAGGGAGAGTCCTGTCGAATCCAAAGTCGAAGATAACATCGGGCTGGAAATCCTCAACGGCATCGAGAAATTCCTTCTCCCACATGCGATACACCGGATTGCTTATGATTACTATAACACCCAGATGCCTGGCATACTCATTGAAGGAACCCCTGTGATCCGCTGAAAAGGAAAATGTCCCCTCCACCCTGCAGTCCTTACCCAGTATCAGGGGACGAAAGAGAACCTCCACCGAAGGGTCATCTCCGCTTCCCAGAAAAGCCACCTTCTTCATCGCGGAATAAGCCTGAGTTTTGCCCTGGTTCTGGTTGCCACCTCCCTCAATCCCGAAACGGGCAACCTGTATCCGGATACGAATCTTCTGGTCTCACCGTTCTCCCTTATGCTGAAGTAAATGGGGAGTCCCTCCCTGGAAACCAGCCTCTTCATGAAACTGACGAACTCCTCATCTATGTCGTCCACATCGATCCCCAGCTCCACACCCCTGAACATCTCCTGTATGCGGCTTATGGGAACCATATCCTCCACTATGAGTTCCCGGTTTCCCTGTCCCTGATAATCATCCACAGACACGCTTGCCCGTATCAGATACACATAACAATCAGGGGACAGCCTGTCCTTTATGCGGCTGTAAACAGAGGAGAAAACCCTCGCCTCCACCGCACCGGTGAAATCCTCCAGCGTCAGAATTAGAAAAGGCTGCTTATTCCTGTCCCTCTTCTTCTCCAGATTCACTATAGCCGCCATGAGCAGAACTTCCTCCACATCATCCTCCTCGTGTATGCGGGATATAGTATCCAGTCCAAGCACATCCACCATATCCCTGTAGGGGTCCAGCGGATGGGAAGAGAGGAATATGCCCAGAGATTCCACTTCGTACCTCAGGATGGTCTTTCTGTCGTCCTTATTTGCCCGGGCCATGGTGGTCTGAGGTCGAATGCTGAGCTGTGCACTGTCGAAGAGGCTCATGGACCTGTTCTTCCTGCCGGAGCGGGAAGTGTATCGATCCATATTCTCCAGGACATAGGTCCTCGAAGGTATGATGGGATCCAGGGCCCCGCTCTTTACGAGAGCTTCCAGAGACTTCTTATTGAGATCCACACGGGCCACCAGATCCTCCACGGAGTGGAAGGGACCCATCTTCCTTGCATCCAGGATATCCTCTATGACCTTCTGCCCCAGGTTCTTTATGCCCCCCAGCCCATACCTTATGGTGCTGTCGTCCACTATGGTGAATTCGAAATCGCTCTCGTTTATGTCCGGCGGGAGGACATTTATCCCCATCTTGCGGGCCTCGAAAATAATGGAACCGGCCTTCTTGTAGAAATTGGAGGGTTTGAGCATTTCCACGGAGAGCAAAGCAGTATAGAATTCCACCGGATAATTGGCTTTGAGATAGGCCGTCTGATAGGTGATCATGGCATATCCCGCCGAGTGGGATTTATTGAAGGAATACTGGGCAAAGTCTTCGATATCATCCCATAATTTGCGCACCTTATCTTCATCGAACCCGCGGGCGATGGCGCCGGAGATAAACTTATCCTTCATCTGAGCCATTAAATCGGCTTTCTTCTTTCCTATCGCTTTCCTCAATATATCGGCTTCCCCCATGGTGAATCCAGCCAGAATATTGGCAATCTGCATTACCTGCTCCTGATAGATTATGGTTCCGTAGGTTTCTTTCAAAACCGGCTCCAGCTCATCGAATATGTATTCCACGGGCTTTCTCCCCGACTTCCTGCTTATGTAATCATCGGCAAACTGAAGAGCACCGGGACGATAAAGGGCTATGAGGGCGATTATATCCTCGAACCTGTCGGGACGCATCTTCATCACCAGATCCCTCATCCCTTTGGATGCCTCCAGCTGGAATACACCTATGAGGTTCCCCTTCCACAGAAACTCGTATGTCTTCATGTCATCAAGGGGTATGGAGTCGATATCGAAATCGGGATCGCGGCGCCTCTTTACCAGCTCCACAGCCTTTTCTATAATGCTCAGTGCGGTAAGGCCCAGCAGGTCTATCTTGAGTATCCCCAGCTTCTCCAGAATATCCTTATCGAACTGGGTGGTTATATTGTCGTCCTTCGTTCTGTAGAGGGGCACATAGTTGGTTATCCCCCCCGGAGTGACCACCACCCCCGCAGCGTGTATGGAGGTGGTTCTGGGTTTGTTGGTTATGCGCCTTGCGTAGTCAAAGACCTGCTTAAGGTCCGGATTGGCCTCCACAGATTCCCTCACCTCCGGAATCTGCATGATTTCGTCGAAATCGGAAACATTCCCCGGAATGGACTTTGTAAGCCTGTTGATTTCCTGATAGGAGAAGCCCATGACCCGGGCCACATCCTTTATGGCCGCCTTCGTCTTCAATCGGTTGAAAGTTATTATTTGAGCAACAGCGTCCGTTCCATATTTATCCCTTATGTAATCCACCACCTCCCCCCTCCTCAGGTCCGATATGTCTATGTCCACATCGGGGGGAGATATCCTCTCGGGATTGAGGAAACGCTCGAAGAGCAAATTGTACTTCATGGGATCTATATCCGTAACCCCTATGGCATAGAGGACCAGGGAACCGGCGGCACTTCCCCTTCCCGGTCCAACGGGTATTCCGGAGCGCTTTGCGAAATTCACTATATCGGCTATGATCAGGAAGTATCCATCGAAGCCCATCTTCTCTATAACTTCCAGTTCGTGCTCAAGCCTCTGCATATAGGCATCGGGAATATTACCCCCCAGCCGCTTCTTCAGACCCTCATAAGCCATCTCCCTGAGGCTCCTGTCGGAATTTATATGGGGAAGTTTCAGGGCATTGGGGTTGAGCTCTATATTGTACTCGACCCTCTCGGCAATCTCCAGAGTGCTGGTCAGGGCCTGCGGAACTTCGGAAAAGAGGCTCCACATTTCCTCCGGGCTCTTGAGATAAATTTCCTTTGTTGTTATTTCGAATCCCCCCTCGTCGAGCTTCTTCTTCTGATCTATCTTGAGCAGAATAGTCTGAAGTATGGCGTCGTCCTTATCGACATAATGGACATCGTTCGTGGCCACCACCTTCAGACCGGCATAGCGGGCCAGCTCCATCACTCCCCTGTTTATCACCTCATTCTCAGGAATGCCCACCTCCTGGAGCTCCAGGTAGAAATTCTCCTTTCCGAAGATCTGCAGAAATTCGTCGAGGGCCTTTCTGGCCCCCTCCATGTTTCCGGCAAGGATATTCTGCGCAATTTCCCCCTGTGGACACCCGGAAAGAACGATGAGCCCATCGGAATGCTCTGCAAGAACCTCCTTGTCTATTCGGGGCTTGTGATAGAATCCCTCCAGGTATCCTATGCTCGAGAGTTTATACAGGTTTCTCAAACCCACATCATTCCGGGCCAGCACTGTCAGGTGAAAATACTTCCTCGCCTGTTTGCTCTTCTCCAGGCGGCTTCCGGGGGCCTGATATGCCTCCATTCCGATAATGGGCTTTATATCCCTCCTGAGAGCCTTCTCGTAGAACTCTATAACACCGAACAGATTGCCATGGTCCGTAATTGCAATTGCGGGCATGCCCAGTTCCTTAACCCTGTCCAGAAGCTGGTCGATGTTGGACACGCCATCCAGAAGACTGTATTCCGTGTGAACATGCAGATGGACAAACGAATCCTTCGCCATCGGGGAAATTTTAACCCGGTATATTGTGAAAAATTAAGGGTCACTGAAAATGCTCACCGGCGCATCAGAAAAATCTCAGCACATAGACATAAAAAGCATTGAGCAGGAAAAATATGCCCCACATTCCGAACACCCCGGTCAGGGCCTCCCTTCGCGTAAAACCGAATCCATATACCAGGCCCATCGCCAGAACATACAGGCTCCACAGGGAAAATATGTCCAGATGGAAGAAGACGGACTTCAAACTGGAATCCGTAAGGAATATAGCGGGGCTGAAGTTTACCCCCGGATTGCCCGTAATCCACGCAAGGGGAATACTCAGCACCCCTCCCATGAGAAGGGGCCCCTTGGAGTGAACCACAGTAGAAAAAACATGCTTAAAGGTGCCCTCTGCAAATGGTTTATAACGCAGAAATACCAGCAGTAGAGCGAATGCCTGAATCAGCAATCCCACAGGCTGGCGAAAGAATTCCACCGTCAGGGTGGTAATGAGGAGAAAGGGCAATGTGGTAAAGTTCAGAGCATTCCTGCGAAAAGCTTCCAGCTCTTCTTCGGTGGCACCCTGAGAGCGAAGCTCCTGAACTGTTCTGTCCAGCTGTTCAAGAAGATAAATCTTGTACTGGGGATATGCCACGATGAGTTTGGCCAGCGCAATGGCCAGGAATATGAGAATGAAGATGACGATTCCCGCAATGGGGACGGGATTCCTTTTGATTTCTGCGAAGGTCCTGTAATCCCTTATCGCTCTCCAGAAGTAACCGAAGGATACGAGGAAGGACTTCATTATGGGGAAATTTTAAAGAAGTATTGGAAAGAGCCCGGGCTACGACCTACTCTCCCACACCCTCGCGGGTGCAGTACCATCGGCCCTGGCGGGCTTGACGACCGGGTTCGGAATGTGACCGGGTATGGCCCCGCCGGTATGGTAGCCCGGGTTATATAAAACGAAGAATAAGCCGATATTAATAAAATAGGTGGTGTTGCAGGAGAGGAGCGACCAAGCCCTCGGGTTATTAGTACCGCTCGGCTCAACCCCTTGCGGGGCTTACACCTGCGGCCTATCAACCCGGTAGTCTTCCGGGACCCTTACCCCCTTGCGGGGTGGGAGCCCTTATCTTGGGGCGCGCTTCCCGCTTAGATGCTTTCAGCGGTTATCGCTTAGGCACATGGCTACCCAGCTTCTGCCCCTGGCGGGACAGCTGGTACACCAGAGGTGCCCCCACTCCGGTCCTCTCGTACTAGGAGCAGCCCCCCTCAAGGCTCCTCCGCCCGCCGCAGATAGGGACCGACCTGTCTTACGACGGTCTGAACCCAGCTCACGTACCCCTTTAATGGGCGAACAGACCAACCCTTGGGAGCTCCTTCACCCCCAGGATGGGATGAGCCGACATCGAGGTGCCGAACCCCGCCGTCGATGTGGACTCTCGGGCGGGACTAGCCTGTTATCCCCGGAGTAACCTTTATCCGCTGATCGACGGCCCTTCCACTCGGAGCCGCCGGGTCACTAGGCCCCGCTTTCGCGCCTGCTCGGCCTATCGGCCTCGCAGTCAGGCCCCCTTATGCCCTTACACTCACCGCACGGTTGCCGTCCGTGCTGAGGGGACCTTTGGGCGCCTCCGTTACCTTTTTGGAGGCTGCCACCCCAGCAAGACTGCCCGCCAAGCGCTGTCCCACGCCCGGCTAACGGGCTGTGGTTAGAACCCCAGCCGTGCGAGGGTGGTATCTCACTGGCGCCTCCCCCACCCCCGGAGGGGTGGGTTCGCCGGCTCCCACCTATTCTGCGCACGCACGACCAAGATTCAACGCCAAGCTGCAGTAAGGCTTCACGGGGTCTTTCGGTCCCGCGGCGGGTACCGGGTGTCTTCGCCCGGTACACAACTTCGCCGGGCCCCTCCCTGAGACAGTGGCCCAGTCGTTACGCCATTCGTGCAGGTCGGAACTTACCCGACAAGGAATTTCGCTACCTTAGGACCGTTATAGTTACGGCCGCCGTTTACCGGGGCTTCGGTTCGGGGCTTGCACCCCTCCCCTTAACCTTCCGGCACTGGGCAGGCGTCAGGCCCTATACGTCCCCTTACGGGTTGTGCAGAGCCCTGTGTTTTTGGTAAACAGTCGCCAGGCCCCATGCACTGCGACCCCTTTCCGCTCCGGCCGCGAGGGCCTTCACGTACTCGGGGCACCCCTTCTCCCGAAGTTACGGGGCTAACTTGCCGAGTTCCTTAGGGAGGGATAACCCGCGCGCCTTGGCACATTTATGCCCGCCCACCTGTGTCGGTTTGCGGTACGGTCACCAGCGCTTCATCCCCCACGGTGCTATTTCTCGTCGGTGTGCTCCGAGCCCTTCCCCCCGCCAGAGGCGGGGTTCCTTACTCCCCCTCATCCCGCCCGAAGGCGGGACTAGAGGTTTGGAGGGCCTATTCCAACAGGCCCCGGGCCCTTCGCTCCCGCGTCACACCGTGGAGTCCACGCCGGTGGCGGGGGATTGTTGACCCCACTTCCCCTTCGGCTACGCCTTTCGGCCTCGCCTTAGGGACCGGCTAACCCGACGCGGACGAACCTGCCGTCGGAAACCTTGGGCTTACGGCGAGGGGGATTCTCACCCCCTTTATCGCTACTAATGCCCGGATTCTCACTTCCCGGCGCTCCACCGCACCTTACGGTGCGACTTCACAGCACCGGGAACGCTCCCCTACCGCCGCCGGTATCCGGAGATACCGACGACCCACGGCTTCGGCGGGTGGCTTAGTCCCGTTGAATTTTCGGCGCAGAGGCGCTCGGCTGGTGAGCTGTTACGCACTCTTTAAATGATGGCTGCTTCTAAGCCAACATCCCAGCTGTCTTAGCGCCTCCACATCCTTTCTCACTTAGCCACCACTTGGGGGCCTTAGCCGGTGGTCTGGGATTCTTTCCCTCTCGCCTGCGGAGTTTATCCCCCGAAGGCTGACTCCCGGTCTGTCGCCCCGCAAAGCGGGACTATCCTGCGGGTATTCGGAGTTTGCACGGGTTTGGAGGTTACCCCCCTAGCCCGCACAGTGCTCTACCCCCCGCAGGAACCGACCGAGGCTATACCTAGATATATTTCGGGGAGAACCAGCTATCACCAGGCTCGGTTAGCTTTTCACTCCTACCCCCAGGTCATCCGAGGATTTTTCACCATCCACCGGTTCGGGCCTCCACTGGGTGTTACCCCAGCTTCACCCTGCCCAGGGGTAGCTCGCCTGGCTTCGGGTCTGCCGGTGCCGACTGGACGCCCTATTCGGACTCGGTTTCCCTGCGGCTCCGCCCCAGAGGGGCTTAGCCTCGCCGACACCGACAACTCCCGGGCTCATGTTGCAAAAGGCACGCCACCACCCCGCCCGAAGGCGGAGCTATGACTGCTTGTAGGCAGCAGGTTTCAGGGTCTCTTTCACTCCCCTTCCCGGGGTGCTTTTCACCTTTCCCTCACGGTACTTAGTCCACTATCGGTCAGGGGGTAGTATTTAGCCTTGGGCGGTGGTCCGCCCGGATTCCCTCAGGGTTCCACGTGCCCCGAGGTACTCGGGAGCAGAGCCCCGGGAGTCCCACCCCTTTCGTCTACGGGGCTGTCACCCTCTATGGCCCACGTGTTCCACGTGGTTCGACTAGAGGCAGGATTTGTAACTCCCTGGGGAGTCTGGGGCCTCCCCCGGCTCTGTCCCACAACCCCGGCCCGGCAACGCCCCCAGGCTTTGGCACCGGACCGGTTTAGGCTGTTCCCCTTTCGCTCGCCGCTACTCAGGGAATCGATGTCTCTTTCTTTTCCTCCGGGTACTGAGATGTTTCACTTCCCCGGGTGTCGCCTCCATGGGGTACTCGGGCAGAGCCCTTCCCCCATGGATGACCCGCTATTAAGCGGGCCGGGTTTCCCCATTCGGGCATCCCGGGATCACAGCCTGTCTGCGGCTCCCCCGGGCTTATCGCAGCTTACCACGCCCTTCATCGCCTCCCCCTGCCGAGGCATCCACCTGCTGCCCTTAGTAGCTTGGTCACTCCTCTCCTGCAACACCACCTGATTATATAAAACGAGGTCGTTATCTGACAGCCTTATAAGTTTAAGGGATACCTGCCCACCTGTCAACCTGACAGGCATCCCGACCCCTTAATTAAAACAAGTCCAGGGTAATATGCGAGAGTGCTATAATGTTAAAGCTTTCCTCCCCGCCCTGTCAAGGAAGGCCGGTTTCGTATAAAACCAGGTCAGTTAATCGGGGCAAAAGTTTAGGGCATTTGCTCGCAGGTTTCAAACAGTCTGATTGAGAGCGTTTG
>JALSOK010000113.1 GCA_026986535.1 Caldifarciminota bacterium | reverse complement strand
AAGACACTCCTGTTGTGATCTGCATCAGCATGAACATTCAGAACCCGCACCCCGGGAATCTCCAGTACCTCTTTAATCCGGTTTATGACCTGTGGATTTTTTCCCTCGGAAAAGTTGGGAACTGCTTCTATCAGCGGCAGATTCAACATGGGCAAAGTATAAAGTTGTAAAAAAGCCGCAGTCGGAGACCATCAGAATCCGCCAGATTCCCAATGTCCTGTTTTCGGATCTGTTTTATAAGGAATATCACACCCTGAGGAAAATTTCCAGGTGCATTCTGCATTGTGATATTTTGTAAAATTCTGCATACAGCGGTCCATAAATTTTCCTAAACTTTAGGTAAAAAGGGGGAAGCCATGAACAGAACACCACTGTGGATAGAAATACTCGTTGCAGGTTATCTGGCACCCAGGTTTCTGACCCACTTCTTCATCGCAGGACTGCATGCGGTCCGGTACGAAACAGCAGGACAGTTCTTCATCCTCTCTGCCATACTGTGGGGACTCGTATCCATAAAGAACTCCAGAATACCGGGCATACTGGGCCTGATATTCCTTCTGGGTTCAGCATTCCATTTTGCGTCGCAGGACCTTCAGGCGGAAACCATAAACTACCTGTACGGAACCGGCGCCCGCATCTCCGCAATTGTATCTCTAATTATCTACCTCTTCGTAATGATAAAGGTAATTGCGGATGGATACTGGAACTACATAGGACTGCTTATGATTCTCATTCTGGCAATAGCCAATGTGCTTTCCGGCAGTCAGGTGAGCATCCAGATACCGGAGCACACTCTTCCCGTCTTCAGATTTATCCTCATGATGATGATGCCTTCGATGTTTCCGATTCTTCACTACACCTCCCGCAGTATATGGGGCAGGGAAGAGAGGGACTCCAGAACCAGAGCAACAGATAGCAAAGCATAATCCAGAGAAGCAAAGGTGAATCAGGCATAACTCTTGGCTGAATCACCTGTGAAAGACCACTGAGGCCCCTTCCCACCAGGAGTTTTAATATCTGCGACCATGTGCCTGCCCTCTTCAGTTCCAGCATAAATATGGCTTCTATGTGTTGCTTCATATTCCTTTCGAACTCCTCTATTTCCCCTCATCCCTCTACCATCTTTCTGGCAGGAGCCTGCTTCTGAATCCTCCCCTTCTGGTTCGGGGGACTCTTATTTCCTTCCCCCTGGCATCTCTACTGCCTCCCTCTACGCAATTTTAATAATTGCATTCCTCTTTGCTTTATTCCCGTCCTCCCTTCTCCCACAATCGATGATTTTTAAACTCCCACTCCCCAGCTCGATTTTAAAATTAACCTCCATGCTTCCTCCGGATATCCATATCACCAGACTCCTGTGCAACTCCCGATATCCATCGAGGAAGGAGTGGGAGGTGTACTTTACCAAACAGGCAAATCCCCTGATGGATGTGAAAGAACTGGCATCCTCGCTGAACCTGAGCGAAAGGAAAGTGCGGCATGCCCTCGCCAGGTTCAAAATATACAACGGAAGACAGCAGTACATCCCGGATGAAAGGCTGAAAAAGGCGGTGGAGATCCTCGAGGAAAACTTCGACATACCGGAAGTGGTAAATGCATTTCTGGAGGGAATCAATTTCTGCCCCCGATGGATACGATCCGAAAGCATAGAAATCCTTCAGGATATTCCCGACGAACTGCTCACCCCGGAAAACAGGCTGTACACCCTTACCCTCACACTCCTGGACGAGGAGGTGGTCAGAAAAGAGGGATACGAAAAATTCCTGATGGAAATCGGGACCCTGAGAAAATCCCTGTATGTCCGCGGGCTCAAATTCTCCTACATGATGGCCCTGATTCCATTCCTCCTGGTGGCCAGCCATACGATGACAACCTATCCGCTGGACGAAGCCCTCGAACTGGAAAGGTATGTGAAATACTTTCCCCCGCTCTACAGGAAACTGTACGGAAAGGTAATGGATGCGGTAAAGGCCCTCCGCAGAAAAACCTTCCTGTCAGAACTCATAGAAGAAGCGGAAAAGGAGGGCAGGCTGGATCCGGATCTGCAATTCCTCAAACTCTACCAGAGCGGAAAATTCGAAGAGGCGGCGCGGATAGTCATCGATTTCGATGAAATACCCGAGCCCCTGAGGACCCTGCTGAAAACCGTCCAGTATATTGCGCTGCTGTACTCTTCTCCGGTGGAACCCCCTCC
>JALSOK010000112.1 GCA_026986535.1 Caldifarciminota bacterium | reverse complement strand
CCTTGCCCTGAATCACCACATCCTCCACCCTTCCCCTCTCTACACCCAGAACCAGAACCTTGGTTCCCCTGCTTATGAGGGTTGCGCGGGGAAGTTCAATATAGTAATGGTGGGTGGTCTTCATGCGCTTGAGGGAACTGATCCAGAGATACCCCACGACGAGAACAACGAGGGTGGCAACCACGAATACCCCCACCCTCACATACTGGAAGAAACTCCTGTCCATATATTGTGAGAATTTTAAACGGACAGAATTATATCCACCAGCCTGCGGGCCACTTCAGACTTCGGAGCATCTTCGAACCGGGCCAGCACCTGCCCCGTGCGGTCTATGATCATACCCGTAAATCGATCCCTTCCCATACTCTCCAGCGTATTGGCCACTATGAGGTCCAGGCCCTTCTCCCTCAGTTTCTCCACAGCCCTCTTCTCGATGCTGGATGCCTCCTCCAGGGCAAAACCCACGAAGAGCCTGTCCCCTTTGCTGCGGCCGAGCCTCTTGAGGACATCCACATTGGGCCTCAGGTGGATCTTCACCTCCCCTCTGCGCCTGTCCATCTTCCCCCTGGATTTTTCGGGCAGAAAATCGGAAACCGCAACCGCCATGATGAGGACATCATGCTCCTCCAGAAGGCGGGACAGGGTCTCCAGAAGGTCCTCTGTCTTCCTGACCCTCACGGTTCTGACCCCGGAGGGCAGGTAATCCACGCACCCCGCCACCACCGCAGTATGGGCCACCCCCCTGCTCATCAGGGCCCTGTGTATCTCGTATCCCATACGGCCGGAAGACCTGTTGGTTATAACCCTCACATCGTCTATATCCTCCTCGGTTCTTCCGTAAACCAGCAGTACCCTCTTTCCCCCACCGGACACCAGCCTCCCCACTATCGCCTCCGGCTCGGACATGCGGCCCATTCCCACATCACCGGAGGCCAGCTCCCCCTCCTCCGGCCCCACGATTTCAGCCCCCAGATGGAGCAATCTCCTCAGATTTTCCTGAAAAGGCTGAAAATTCCACATTTCGGTGTGCATGGCGGGGGCCAGAATCAATCTCCCCTGAAATGCCGTGGCAGTTGCCAGGAGAAGATTATCCGCTATACCCAGAGCAAGTTTGGATATAAAATTCATCGTGGCAGGTGCCACGAGGAGAACATCTGCCCACCGGGCCAGCTCTATGTGAAGATTTCTCTCGAAGAAATCCTCATCCGTATACACCTCGACTCCGGATGTCCCCGTAAAGGCAAGGGGCCTTATGAACTGGAGGGCAGAGGGGGTCATTACGACCCTGTGCTCAATCCCCCTCCTGTAGAGAAGGCGGGAGATGATGACGGATTTATATGCCGCTGCGCTTCCTGTAACTCCCAGCAGAACTCGCACTATTTTTCGTACCTGACTTTACCGGAGATGAGGGCATCCAGGGCCACGAATATTTCCTTTTCGGGAAGCTCTATGTTCTGTTCCTTATATTTGCTGAAAATGTACCTTGCGAATCTGGATGCGACGACGGCCGCCTCATACTTATCCATGCCCATCTCATCGTAAATCTTCCACTCGAATCTACGGGCAAGTTTCCTCATATCCCTATCCATGGCTCGAAAAGTTTAAAGGAAGAAGGGCGAATTCCTCAGGAGGCGATGCGGGCAAGGGCTCTCCTCTCGTCCCGACTGAGCCCGAAGAATCCACTTCCCATAACGGCAACATCCACCCCCATATCCCGGAGCATGGGAAGATGCTCCCTCTTTACCCCACCATCGACGGAAATCCTGAAGCTCAGTCCCCTCTTATCCCGCTCCCTGCGGAGAAATTCCACCTTATACAGGGCATCTTCTATCATCTTCTGACCCGCAAAGCCGGGATTAACGGTCATCACGATAACCTGATGAATATCCTCCAGATGGGGCAGGAGCACCTTCGGATGGACAGGGGGGTTTACGGCAAGCCCTATCCTCTTTCCCCTTTCCCGTGCAATCTCCAGAGAACGAAATGCCTCCAGCCCCGTTTCTATATGCACAGTCAGAATGTCGGCCCCCGCTTCGTAGAACCTCTCCAGATACAGCGACGGATTGCTCATCATCAGATGGGTATCCAGCTCCAGAGAAGTCATTCTTCTAATGGCCTCTACGATTAGAATTCCAAATGTAAAGTTGGGAACGAAGTGGCCATCCATTACATCCAGATGGAGAATTCCGATTCCCGAATCCTCCACGGAGCGAATCTCATCCTCCAGCCGGGAGAAATCCCCCGCAATTATGGAGGGGGCTATCTCCATATCAGCCCAGAATCTCCTTCCTTATACGGTTCAGGATTTTGTTTATCATCGGCCTGAAGGAGGGCGGAAGATTGCTGAATTCCTTCTCCATTTCCTCCAGAGCCTTTACCTTGAGCTTTTCGGCCGCGCTTACGGCCACATCTATAATCTCATCGGGGGTTCCCGCTCCCCTGCTCAGCTCCTCTATACGGGCATCCTTCTCCTCTATCTGGGACTTCAGCTCCTCGACGAGGTTCTCCAGTTCATCTATCCGGGCCTTGAGTTCTTCATTTTCCTTCTTGTAGGCTTCCACCTCCCCCTCGAGTATAAGCATCCTGTCCTGGAGCTTTTCGTAGTCGGTCTTCATCTCCTCCGCCTCGAGGAGCTTGACCCTCATCTGGGTCAGCTGCCCTTCCAGCTCTTTATTGAGCTTGAGCAGATTGCTCATTTCGTTGGCCACCTGCTCCAGGAACTGCCTGACTTCCTCCTTCTTATATCCGCCGAACAGTGCCCCCTTGAACTCCTTGTTCTTTATATCTATCGGCGTAATGGAAGGACCCTTCTTCGCCCTGGGTTTGGGTCTTGCCATACTCCAACCTCCTTCTTACAGTCCTTAATGTTAAAGGCTCCGGATGATTCCCTGCAGGAAGTAGAGTATCGCTACGGCAATGATGGGCGACACATCTATCCCCCCGAAGGGCGGCACGAATTTCCTTATGGGCCTCAGCACATAATCCGCAATCCTGTCGATGAACCTGACCACCCGGTTATCCCCGTCCACATGAAACCAGGAGAGTATGGCATGGATGATCAGGAGAACCACGAGCAGGTCCATCACCTTTATGAGGAAAATCTTCCACATGGTCAATTCCTCCTCTCTCCGAAGAGGGCTCTTCCGGGCCTTATCATGGTACTGCCCTCCAGTATAGCCCAGTGGTAATCCTCGCTCATCCCCATGGAAAGATGCTCTATCCGAATTCCAAAGACTTCCTCCGCCCTCTCCTTCAATTCCCTGAGGAGGGCAAATGCCCTGCGCGAGCGCCCCTCCTCCACGGGATAGGGCCCCACCGTCATGAATCCCTCTAACCTGAGCCACCGGCTCCCGAGGACCCCCTCCACAGCCCTTTCCATGTCCTGAGGACTGAATCCATGCTTCTGGGGTTCCCCGGAGGTGTTGAATTCGAGAAATACGGGAAAGGGTCTATCCAGCCGCCTGTCCAGGTGTTCCACGAGCTTCAGAGAATCCACACTCTGAATGAGGGAAAAGAGGTTTATGGCCTTCTTAACCTTGTTGGTCTGGAGATGTCCGATAAGGTGCCACCGGACATCGGGGAAAATGGAAGCCTTCCTGTAGGCCTCCTGTACCCGATTTTCACCGAAAACCCGGAATCCCAGGTCATAAGCCTCCCTCATCCTCTCCACATCGATTCCCTTGGTGACCGGCAGTATAAAAACACAGTGCGGGCCCCTGCCCGCAAGAGAGCAATACTCATCCACCCGCTCTTCGAGCCGCCGATAATTCTCCCTTATGGACACAGCGGGCTATACCTTCTCGTAAACGAAGCTCTTTCCGGGCTCAAGTATCACCACCTTTGCCTTATCCCCAACCAGCCTCCTGAATTCCTCCGGGTCAGCCTCTATTATGGGGAAGGTGTTATAGTGAATGGGAATAACCGTGTCGGGCTGTATGAATTCCACAGCCTTTGCCGCCTGATATTCATCCATCGTGTACCTTCCCCCTATCGGAAGGAATGCCACATCAGGCCTGAAGAGTTCGCCTATGAGCTTCATATCGTAAAAGAGACCCGTATCTCCGGCATGATAAACGCTGACCCCCATGTACTGCACGACAGCCCCCGTTGGATCCCCCAGCTGGGCGGTGTGCCATGCGGGGGTAAGGGCAATCTTTACTCCATCCACGGATATGGGACCCCCTATGTTCATCCCCTCTGTTTTCTCCACCCCCTTATCCGCGGCCATAACGGCCAGCTCATGCTGTGAAACGAAGACAGCGCCGGTCCTCTTTGCTATTTCCAGGGCATCCCCGAGGTGATCCCCATGGTCGTGGGTCACGATGACAATATCGGCCCTATCGATGGCTTCGGGTCCGAAGGGGGCTTTCGGATTCCCGGTAAGGAAGGGGTCGATTACGATTACTTTCCCACCTATTTCCAGCTTAACACCCGCATGTCCGAGATATGTAACCTTCATAAAGAAAGTATAAAGCAGAAAGGATGCCGGCTCCCCTGTGAACCATTTACCAGCAGGCCATATTTAGAGATATGGAAGATGGCGGCGGCTTTTGAAATACCTGCCACCGCTCCCATCACATTTTCCGAATGAACAGAATAATGAGAAAAAATCCCCGAAGATGGGAGATACCCTTAAAGTTGTGTAAAGGGAGGCAGTAGAAATGCCGGGGGAAAGGGGGAGGAAGAAAAGTCCCCCGAACCAGAAAGGGAGGATTCAGAAGCAGGCTCCTGCCAGAGAGATGGAAGAGGGATCTGGTCCTTCACAGGCGATCCAGCCCATAGTTATGCCTGACCTACCTTTGCTTCTCTGGATTATGCTTTGCTATCTGTTGCTCTGGTTCTCGAGTCCGTCTCTTCCCGATGGCTCAAAACACTGCCAGCCTTTAACGATGCTCCCCATGAACCCCATCAGCATGAGAGAGTGAAATTTCTTACACAATCTTGAGGATATGTCCCCCGAAAACACGATTTCTTCAGAAACCTCTGTTTGAGGAGTGTTCTCAGGGGAAGTCTTCTGATTGGAGAGAGGCGGTTCGATGGGTTGAGACTGCCTGCCCGGTCTGTATCCATACAAAGGCCATCGCCTTCCAGCAGGATCATGGTTTTCTCACTCCAGGTAGAAATTGAGGTTAACATTTCAGTATGACACTGACATCGAAGGACCATATTGAACTGCACGAAAAGTATGGGGCTCACAATTATGCGCCCCTGGATGTGGTTTTGAGCAGAGGAGAGGGCGTCTGGGTATGGGATGTGGAAGGGAACAAATACCTGGACATGCTGGCGGCATACTCCGCGGTAAATCAGGGACACAGGCATCCGAAAATTCTCAAAGCCATGCAGGAGCAACTCGAAAGGATTACCCTTACATCGAGGGCCTTTTACAACGACAGACTGGGGCTCTTTCTGAAGAAACTGCACGATATTACCGGATACGATAAAGCCCTGCCCATGAATTCGGGGGCTGAAGCAGTGGAAACTGCCCTCAAAATCGCCCGGAAGTGGGCCTATGTGAAAAAGGGCATACCCCTGAACGATGGGGAGATAATCGTGGCCCTGAACAATTTCCACGGGAGGACCATCACCGTCGTGAGCTTCTCATCGGAGCCCCAGTACAGATACGGATTTGGACCCTTTACCCCCGGATTCGTATTCGTACCCTTCGGAGATGCCGATGCGATCGAGAAAGCCATAAACTGGAAGACCATAGGGGTTATGCTGGAGCCCATACAGGGGGAAGGGGGTATCAATGTGCCGCCGGATGGATATCTCAGGAGGGTGAGGCAAATCACCGAGGAGCGGGGAGTGCTCCTGATTCTGGACGAGATTCAGACAGGGCTGGGCAGGACGGGAAAGATGTTCGCATTCGAGTGGGAGGATGCCCGTCCCGACATCCTCATACTGGGCAAGGCTCTGGGAGGAGGTGTTTATCCGGTATCCGCCGCTCTGGCCGATAACCACATCATGGAGGTTATAAAGCCCGGTGACCACGGCTCCACCTTCGGAGGAAATCCGGTGGCAGCGGCAGTGGGAATCGCCGCACTGGATGTCATAATAGAGGAGAAGTTGCCCGAAAGGGCCCTCCAGCTGGGCAGCTACTTCATGGAAAAACTGAAGGAAATAGAAAGCCCTTACATAAAGGAGGTTCGGGGAAAGGGTCTCATGATAGGGGTGGAGATAAAACCGGAGTACAAAAATGCAAAACCCTTCATAAAGAGGCTGAAGGAGAAGGGCATACTGGTCAAGGAAACCCACGAGAGGGTCATAAGATTCGCTCCACCCTTAGTAATCACGAAAGAGGAACTGGACTGGGCCATAGAGAGAATAAGGGAGGTATTCACGCAGTCACTGTGATGGGCGGGCTCCCCGCCCTCAATCCGCAGGGGGGAAGGTCCTGTATCTGTAATAGGTCTCCAGCTGTTTCTCCCGCAGGAGCCATTTGGCATGTCCTATATCGAAAGAATAGAAGAAGAGATTGCCTGCAAATCCCGAAAGGAGGACCGCCATATCCACCAGAAGCCTCTTCCTGTAATCCTCCGGAAGAGCCACATAACCATTGAGGTCCGAATAGAGCCTGGCTCCCCCATAGACCATTATCCCCGTGGACAGCAACCTCCCGGCAACGACCATCCATCCCCATCTCCCCTCCCGTATCATGAAGTGAAAATAGCCTGGATAAAGGGAAGCAAACACATAATCATAGGGGTCGAACTTCCATGCCAGGGTCCTGTAATCGGTGTAGGGCATATTCTGTGGAACAACGGGCAATTCGAAATGGGGACCGTAAAGGGAATCCCTCTCCAGAGTTATGGAGATGCCGTTTCCCGCAAGAGAGATGAGTAAGACCATCATAATGAAAATTTTAAGCCAGAAAGCACCGGGCGTCTAAAATTTCTCCGGAGCGATGCATCCCCTGACTCTGTTTCGCAAATGGCTGGAGGAGGCCGAGCAGAAATCCGCAATGGAGTATCCAAATGCTGCTGTTCTTTCCACCGTGGATTCCGACGGAACACCCGACGCAAGAGTCATTCTCATAAAGGAAATAGACAGCGACGGACTCGTATTCTACACCAATTACGATTCCAAGAAGGGCCGCCAGCTTGAAAAGAACCCCCGCGCATCCCTGACCATATACTGGGACCGGCTCTTCAGACAGGTGAGGATGAGGGGAAAGGTGGTGAAAGTGGAGCCGGAGAGATCGGACTTCTACTTCTCCACCAGACCCAGATGCTCCCGAATTGGAGCATGGGCATCCCGCCAGAGCAGACCCCTCTCCGATTACGAAGAGCTGATGGAGAGATACAGGCGCTACGAAAAGCAATTCGAGGGAAAGGAAGTGCCCCGCCCCCCCTACTGGGGAGGATACAAGTTCATTCCATTCGAAGTGGAATTCTGGATAGGAAGGGACTGCCGCCTCCACGAGCGCTATGTGTATACGCTGAAAGATGGGCAGTGGGAAGTAGAGATGCTGAATCCATAATCCAAGAGCATTAAAATTTTTCTAATAAAAATTCATGGCCAAAAGAACTGCACAAGTCTCAATAAATAAAAAAGTTTTACAGTGGGCTCTGTCCAGAGCCCAGAAAAGGGGAAATCTGGATTTATACTTTCCCTACTGGAAAGAATGGATTACAGGAGAAAAAAAACCAAGTTTAAAACAATTGGAGAAACTGGCCCGACTCGCCCGAATTCCATTCGGTTACCTATTTTTAACAGAACCGCCTGAAATTCGGCTCCCTATTCCGTACTTTCGAACCATGAAGAGCCACTATAAAAACCATATCAGCGATGCTCTTATAGAAACTGTGAAAATCATTTCATATAGACAAGACTGGCTCATAGAATATCTTATGTCGCTTGGCGCAGAACCATTGGATTTCGTTGGCTCAAGCCGCAGCACTAAAGACGCGAAAATAATAGCCAGACAAATTAAACAAAAGTTGGCCCTCGATGACAATTGGGGAAAGCAATTCAATACATGGAAAGATGCACTCGGATTTCTAAGAAGACGCATAGAAAACATTGGAATATTCACCTTTTTCAGCAGTATAGTTGGAAACAACACAAGATGGCCAATTCGGGTCGAAGATTTCAGAGGATTCGTCCTCGTGGATAAATATGCTCCGGCGATTTTTGTAAACTCCTCCGATTCAGTCTCTGCTCAGATATTCACTTTAATGCACGAATTAGCCCACATATGGATAGGAAAAAGTGCAGCATTTGACCTCAGAGACCTCGCTCCTGCTGATAATCCCTTAGAAAAACTATGCAACCGTGTGGCAGCAGAGATACTGGTACCGGAAAAACAACTGAAACATGACTGGTCAAAAATCCACTTAACTTTAAAAGGAAATGAAAACCCCTTCACACATCTGGCATCGGTATATAAGGTAAGCGAAATAGTCATTGCAAGAAAGCTTAGAGACTTGAATCTCATATCTAAAAAAGAATTTCAGGAATTTTACCGGGACTATCAACAAAGATGGAAAACAAGACGAGAAAGTGTTCAACCGGGTGGCGAATTCTATAGAACTTTTAAAAACCGGCTGGGAGAAAAATTTAGCAGTATGGTAATAGAGGCGGTTCTCTCCGGTGATA
Source organism: Caldifarciminota bacterium (assembly GCA_026986535.1). Lineage (GTDB taxonomy): Bacteria > Hydrothermota > Hydrothermia > LBFQ01 > DSFT01 > S143-66. The sequence continues at coordinate 749 of JALSOK010000112.1, read as the reverse complement.
TAACTTATAGAGAAGCTTACAGACTTACAGGAATTTATGGCGAAACTTTCGATGAGTTTGTCAAGAAAACATTAAGAGGAGAAATATAGAGGAGAAATTCATTATGACTCGACTTATAGTTCCTGAATTATTCATCCTTGACGCAAATGTTTTCATAGAATCATCAAAGAGATACTATGCATTTGATATAGCCCCTGGATTCTGGAACGCACTTTTAAAAGTCGCTCAAACATGTAAAGTGAAAAGCCTCGACAGGGTAAGAGATGAAATACTACGAAAGAGAGATGCTCTTTCAGAATGGGTGCGCAATTATTTTGATAAATATTTCATAAATACCAGATCCGACAGGAAAGTGATAGATAAGTACAGCTGGTTAATGAACTGGGCAATGAATCATAGTCATTATAATAACAACGCTAAAGAGGAATTTGCAAGGGAAGACAATGCAGATCCATGGTTGCTGGCTTACGCTATGGCATACACAAGTGTCACGATAGTAACGGGTGAACAATTCAAAAAAGGAATAAAGCGGAAAATACCTATACCAAACGCTTGTAAAGAATTAAACCTCAAGTGCATAAACACTTTTGATTTTCTCCGAAAGTTCAATATATCTCTTAGATAGGACGAAAGGCGGGGGCCAGGGGGCCCGGCCATCAGAGGGTGTAATCCAGTATCCTCTCCGCCCGCTCTATATCCTCGACGCTGGGCTTCCTGCCCTCCACACCCAGCTCCTTCATTACATAACC